>CAMWIR010000070.1 GCA_947174365.1 uncultured Ruminococcus sp.
CATTTATTCTGTGGTCACGCCTCTCGTGGGCGTGTGAGTTGAAATGCTTTTCGGCTGATATTCGGCTACGAGGACGTATGTCACGCCTCTCGTGGGCGTGTGAGTTGAAATGAGTTTAGGCTGTCTGCTACTGTATTTAATTAGTGTCACGCCTCTCGTTGGCGTGTGAGTTGAAATGAAAATCTACCCGCTTTTCTGTTTCTGCGAACATGTCACGCCTCTCGTGGGCGTGTGAGTTGAAATACGCATACCGATAATAGGTATACATGCGGTCAGGTCACGCCTCTCGTGGGCGTGTGAGTTGAAATTAATAAGGTGATAACCTCAGTTTCGACTGACGAGTCACGCCTCTCGTGGGCGTGTGAGTTGAAATTAAAGCAGATATCAGAGCAAACAGCTGAGCAAGCAGGTCACGCCTCTCGTGGGCGTGTGAGTTGAAATGGATATGCACGCAGCGCACGTTAATGTCGTTATGGTCACGCTTCTCTTTTTTATTTGGTGAGATTATACTGATACTACATTGAATCATAAACAATCTCTCGCCGCAAAATCTATATATTAAAGCTTTTGCGGCGGTTTCACGGTGATTGGTATTATCCATAATAAGCCAGAATATAAAGCTTTTTCAGTTCCTCAATTCTGGGAAGGCGTGGGTTGGCTGTGGTGCACTGGTCGTCAAATGCCTTGTAAGCAAGATCCTCAAGAGCGCTTTCGTAAACAGTGGGATCAATGTAGGAGCGCTTGTCACGCTCGCCTGCTTCTTTTATGGAAAGGGGGATCTCAACTTCCCGCATAAGCTTGCGAACAGCGTCCGCCAGCGCCTTTACACCCTCTTCGGGGCTTGCGTCATTTGAAACAAAGCCCATCATTTTGGAAATGTCCGCATATCTTTCGGGAGCAATGTAATGGTCATATTTCGGCCATGCAGCAAACTTTGTGGGAGTTGCAACGCCATTATACTCAATAACATGAGGAAGCAGATAGGCGTTTGCGAGGCCGTGTGGAATATGGAACTCTCCGCCCAGCTTGTGAGCAAGAGAATGATTTACACCCAGAAATGCATTGGTAAAAGCCATTCCCGCAATGCAGGAGGCATTGTGCATTTTTTCCCTTGAAAGTGGGTCGGCATTTTTGTAGGACGAGGGAAGATAGGTAAACACCAACTTTATGGCGTGCAGCGCAAGGGCGTCGGTGTAGTCGTTGGCAAGTACCGATACATACGCCTCAATGGCGTGAGTAAGCACGTCAAGTCCTGTAAAGGCAGTAGAGGCTTTGGGCACGGTGTACACAAACTCTGGGTCAATGATCGCCACATCGGGAGTAAGCTCATAGTCCGCAAGAGGATATTTCATATTCCTGCTTTTATCGGAAATCACCGCAAAGCTTGTTACCTCCGAGCCTGTGCCCGAGGTGGTGGGAATGGAAACCATTCTGCACATTTTTCCCATTTTGGGGAATTAGTAAATGCGCTTTCTTATGTCCATAAATTTCTGCGCCATGCCAATAAAATCGGCGTCGGGATTTTCGTAGAAAAGCCACATTGCCTTAGCTGCGTCCATAGCCGAACCGCCCCCCAAGGCTACTATAACATCGGGACGGAAGCGTTTCATTACTTCCACGCCTTTTTTAACAGTGGTAAGATCGGGATCAGGCTCAATTTCGCTGAATATCTCCACAGCAGGCTTGTTAAGGTTTTTGCCCAGCTGATAGGTCACTCTGTCAATATATCCGAATTGTACCATTCCTGGGTCTGCAACTATCATTACCCTGTGAATATCCTGCATTTTTGCAAGATACTGCACCGAGCCGGGTTCAAAGTAAATTTTCTCGGGTATCTTAAACCACTGCATATTGACCCTCCTTTTGGCGACCTTTTTTCGGTTAATAAGGTTTTTGGCCGTGACATTTTCCGAAACGGAGTTTTTGCCGTATGAGCCGCAGCCAAGTGTAAGGGAGGGCGCCATTACGTTGTATACATCGCCGATCGCACCGAATGAAGCAGGGGAGTTCACAACTATTCTGGAGGCTTTCATGCGCTCGCCGTATTTTTCAACAAGATCATTGTTTGAGGAATGTATGACTGCTGTGTGTCCTGCGCCGTGCTTGAGCATTTCCTCGCAAAGCTCAAAGGCATTTTCGGTGTTCTCCGCTCTAACAACAGCCAGCACGGGAGAGAGCTTTTCCAGAGCAAGGGGATATTTTTCCGCATCCGTACCCCCCAGCTCCACGCAGAGGACCTTGGTCTCCTTCGGAATATTTATCCCCGCCTTTTCGGCTATCTGCCAGGGGTATTGCCCTACGACCCAGGGCTGCACCGCCATTTTTTCCACATTGATAACAGCGTCCTGTATCTTCGGGATCTCATCTTCCGAGGCAAAGTAGCAGCCCTGCTCCTTCATAAGAGCAACAGCCCTGTCATATACCTCGCTGTCAATGATCGCTGCCTGCTCCGAAGCGCATATCATGCCGTTGTCAAAGGATTTGGAGAGGATAAGATCATTCACCGCCTGAGGCAGATTTGCTGTCTTTTCAATGTAGCAGGGAGTGTTGCCCGGGCCTACTCCCAAAGCGGGCTTTCCTGCGGAGTAGGCAGCCTTTACCATTCCGGGACCTCCCGTGGCAAGGATAGTGGCAACGTCCGGGTGATTCATCAGCAGTCCCGTTGCCTCAATGGAGGGCGTTTCTATCCACTGAACGCAGTA
This sequence comes from uncultured Ruminococcus sp., assembly GCA_947174365.1. Lineage (GTDB taxonomy): Bacteria > Bacillota > Clostridia > Oscillospirales > Ruminococcaceae > Huintestinicola. Next base: position 2,703 of record CAMWIR010000070.1, read on the forward strand.
TTCGGGAGCTCCTGCCGCCACAGCAGCGTCCCTTACCGTCTGCGCCGCCTTGACCGAGCATTTCTGCGCATTGGGGTGGAATCCGAAAATAATGGGATTTCGTGTCTTGGCGCATATTATGGACTTGAACATTGTGGTTGATGTGGGGTTGGTAACGGGAGTAACGCCCGCCACAATCCCCACAGGCTCGGCAATTTCCAGATACCCCTCGTCCACATTGTCCTCAATAACGCCCACAGTCTTTTCGTGCTTTACCGAGTGCCATATATATTCGGTGGAGAAAATGTTCTTTGTCACCTTATCCTCGAAAATTCCTCTGCCCGTTTCCTCCACAGCCATTCGGGCAAGCTCCATCTGAGCTGAAAGCCCCGCTAAAGCCATGGCCTCGGTTATTTTGTCGATCTGCTGCTGATCCATTTTCATAAATTCGTCCAGCGCTTTTTTTGCGTTTTCCACCAGCTTGTCCACCATCAGAGCGGTGTCGCTTTTGACTTCTTCCATTGGGGTGTTGTTATTGTCCATAATTTTAACCGCCTTTCTTTTTTGGTCTTATCAAAATCCCTTAACGGGAAATTTTCCGTTAAAATACAAAATTACAGCATTTGTAAAACTGTCCGATTGCGCAGCTGCACACGCCAAAGAAAACTAAAGAAACGGCAGCGGCACTCCCTGTTATTCAAATTCATCGGGTTCTCTGTATGCCCTCCTGACAGCCTTTGCCACAGCCTCGGCAAGCCCCTTGTCTATTACCCTCGGGATAATATATTCGGGAGAAAGCTTACCCTCACGCTCCGCAAAATCCGCAATAGCTTCGGCAGCCGCCAGCTTCATTTCATTTGTTATCTCCTTTGCATGAACATCAAGAGCGCCTCTGAAAATTCCGGGAAACGCAAGGGCATTGTTTATCTGATTGGGATGATCGCTCCTGCCCGTGCCAACAATCGCCGCACCTGCTGCTAACGCCCGCTTGGGGTCAATTTCGGGGTCGGGATTTGCCAATGGGAAAAGTATGGGCTTTGCCGCCATGCTCCGCACCATTTCTTCGGTAACGCACCCCGGTGCGGAAACACCGATAAACACATCAGCGCCCTTTATAACATCCTCCAGCGTTCCCTTTTCGTCATTGGGGTTGGTAATGCGTGAAATTGCTTTCTTAGCCTCGTTAAGCGCCCGTCTGCCTCTGTACAAAGCTCCCTGCCTGTCGCAGAGGATAATATTTTTGCAGCCCCGTGAGCGAATCAATTCGCCTATGGCAATGCCCGCCGCCCCTGCGCCGTTGATAACGATTTTTGCGGAAACAATGTCCCTGTCCGTCAGCTTTAAAGCATTTATCAAAGCCGCCAGCGTCACCACCGCAGTGCCGTGCTGATCGTCATGGAATACGGGGATATTGCATTCCTTTTTCAGCCGCTTTTCAATTTCAAAGCAACGGGGCGCAGAAATATCCTCCAGATTAATGCCGCCGAACGAAGAAGAAATAAGCCGGACAGTCTTGACAATATCGTCCTCATCCTTGGAATTAATGCATACAGGCACAGCGTCCACATCCGCGAATGTCTTGAACAGAGCGCATTTGCCCTCCATTACGGGAATAGCCGCCGCAGCGCCTATATCGCCCAAACCCAGCACTGCCGAACCGTCTGTGACCACAGCCACCATATTCGCCCGCCTTGTAAGCTCAAAGCTTTTCTCCTCATTTTTTGCGATTGCAAGACAAGGGGCTGCCACTCCGGGGGTATAAGCAAGGGAAAGATCCTCAGCCGTATTCAAGGGAATGCGGCTGACCATTTCGATCTTGCCATGCCACTGACGGTGCTTTTCCAGTGATTTTTCCGAGTAATCCATATTTTTCCTTTCCGTAAGTATGCACGATTAGCGCATACTAACTACCATTATTATACACTATTTTTTTCCAGATGTCAATAGGGATTTTGTCGATTTTAAATAATTTTTTGCAATGAACACTTGCTTTTTTATTTTTCCGTTGATGTGTTTCTTTTATACATTTAAGCGGACGGCTCTTTGTTTTATATGAAAAACCGTCCGCTGTTTTACGATTTTTACCTGAATTTACAAATGCTCATACCTTACAAGCTCATTTAAGGGAATGTGTTTGGGTAAAGTCAAAGCTTTTTGTCCAAGTACGATTGGAGAAACTATTATATTGACATTCAAAATAAAAAAATATGCGGCAAACCCTGACAGTCTGCCGCATTATTATCATCATTTGCAATCAATTACAAGATCGCCTATTATAATTTGCGAAATGCTTTTTGGGTCAATGGGGTTCATACCGTTATCATCTCCCCATAACAGGATCGCTTCACCGCATTCATCATCGAAACTGACCGACATTACCATTATTTCAAGATGATCTCCATCTTCAAGAATAATCTCGGTGGATTCTGCAAATCCTGAACAGATATTTGAATCAATAAGATCTGTCTTGACCACAGCACACAAAGGACTTATTGTGATATTATCAATATAGCATACGGCTCCCGAATCAAAAGCCGCCTGTCTGCCCACATCAACGGTTATTTTTTCACTTTCGGGAACGCTTGCAATCTCGAAATAAATGTCAAAGCCCGCATTGGTGATAATGTTAAAGCCTTGAAAATTCTCATCTTTTCCTCTGTAGTCAAAGGTTATCCGCCGAGGCTTTAAATGAATCTTGTCGCCGGGAGTAAATCCGTCGGACGACATTAGCGTGCAGTTCATATAAAATCCGCCGTTTCCGTCTGTTCCTGCAATTTCCGACCATGGGGATATACCGAAATTCGTGTTCATATCCCCGATCATCATCTGCTGAAAATCGCCGCGGCTGTTTTCTCTTGACATATCCTCAGGCAGTGCAAAGTCCGCCACGGAGGCAGTTATGTGCAAGCGGTAAAAAAGCAGCTCATCGATCAAATAAGCAGAGTCAATTCGGGCGGAAATATCGGGATCGCCGCAGCTTATACGGATATTTTCAAGAGTAGGGGAGAAGCTTTCATACTGCTTTGCCTTATCCCCCAAAAACTCGCTCAGCCAGCCCGAGGTATAGGCATAAACTCCCGTGCACAGCAGGCAAAGTACTGCTGCCGCCGCCGCTGCCGAAAGGGCAAACCTCCGACTGAACTTCTTTTTTTTGTAAGTGTGTTTTTCCCTCAGACACAGCTCCATTTTTTCCAAAGTTTCCTCGGCAAGCTTCTTCGGTACATGGATATTGCTCATTATATCGGTGTATTTACTGCTCATAAATTTTCCTCCAGATCTTTTTTCAGCCGCTTTCTTCCCCTTGACAATAGGGATTTTACCGTGCTCTCTCTTTTGCCCAGAATTTCCGCCGCCTCCCTTGCAGTGTATTTTTCAAAGCAGCACAGATATATCACGGAGCGGTATTTTTCGGGCAGCTCGGAAAGCATTATTTTCAGCTCCACAGCCGCAGTATCGTCATTATCCTCACTTATTTCCGCAGCGGCTTTCCCGTAGAATTTCAGCCGTCTGTTGCAGGAAATGCAGCGGTTGACAGCGGTTCGGATAAGCCGGTACTTTAGATGTTCCTCATTTTCAATCGTCTTGTAATTTGTTACCAGCGACAGAAAAACCTCCTGAAAAATATCCTCCGCCTCGCTTTTGTCAAGGGTGTGAGTAAGGGCTATTCTGTAAACCATATCGCCGTATTTTTCCATAATTTCTCCGAAATCAATATTTTCCGTATTATCACTTCCTTTGCACATTCGCTCCAAAAAGCCTTTCACATATAATACGCATAAAAACAGTCGATAGTTGCATTGATATTAAAAAAATTCGCTGTACACCATTCAAGGCGCACAGCGAATATCTAAATGTTATTAATAATTTACTGAACCTCGTCCAGCGAAGCATTAAATTCCTCGATCATTACATCAACAGCAGGAGCAAGCGACTCTCTCACGCTTGGCCAGTCATGACCGTAGAAAGAAGCACGAATGCCGTATTCACCGCTGTCCAGCATATTATACATATCCGTGGGGCAGCCCGTGTGAATGGAGTACATGGGATTTTCCGCCGTCAACTCATTCAGCTTATGGCGCATTTCCACCATTTCATCCGTCCAGCTGTAATCATTTTTCAGCTTGTTATCGCCTATTTCAATAGTGCTCGGATCCATGCTGGCAGCAATGGTGCATTCCATGAACCGTGCAACACCCTCGGGATTCTGTGCGCCCTTGCAGAGCATATATGCCTCAAGTCCAGCAGGGAGATAGTATTTATCCGAATTATCAGCTCTCGGCATAGGAACGAACATTACAGCGTCGGGATTGCCGTAGGAAGCCGTCCATATGTCCGCTGCGCCCTCAAGAGCGTAAATGCCGCTGATGTAGAAAAGTTCCTTGCCCTCGCCTATAAACTCCGGGTGAACATTCCAGTTAAAGAGATTTTTATCCAACACCAGCCCGAACTGGTTAAGGTCGTACATAAAGGACATTACCTTTTCCAGTCTGTCATCATAAAGGTTTGAAACAAGTCTGCCGTTATCAAGGCTTACCGGGGAAACTCCGCAGGTAAGCATAAGAGGCTTTTCATTGAACCAGCCGTCAAGTCCGTACTGCTCGGCGTCCACATCAACGTAATCCAGAAGCATATTCTTGAATGCCGTCCATGTCCATTCATTCTTTTCCAGAAGCGCTGCGGGATCGTCAAAGCCCTGAGCCTCAATGGTGTTGCGGTTGTATATAACAACTTCTCCTGCAGTCGCCTGTGTGGCAATAAGATAATGGCGGCCGTTCAGTTCAAACTGATCGTTGAGATCCTTAACGCTGCCCCAAAGCTCATCGGAAAAGTCCACATAATCATCATAAGCCTCAAACTGACCGTTGGGCACACCCTTGGGGAATGAATCAAGGTCTCCCCCCGCAATAAAGTCAATGCCCGTACCGCCCAGTATATTTGTGGAAAGGTCTGTAAATCTCGCCGCCCATGTGGTGGGGATATACTCTATCTCGCCGTCATATTTTCTCTCAAAAAGCTCCAGTGAAAGGGATTTCGTATTACCCGCAGTAGTGGCATGGAACGGGTCGTAGAATGAGAACCACTTAATAGTCTTGTTTTCCAGCTCCACATCTTTAAGAAGATTTGTCACATCCTCCACTGCCGCCTGTTCCTCTTCGGCAAGGGTTTCGGTGTTTATTGCAACGGTAATTGCAGGGGTGGTGCTTTCGGAATAGGTAGTGCCCTCGCTGCCCGAACCGTCGGCGCAGGCTGTAAGGGAAGCAGAAAGGGTAACAGCGGAAAGTCCCGCCAAAGCCCGCTTTAATTTCATATTCATAAGTATCATCATCCTTTCGGAAAATTTAGATGCTTTGCTGCGTTCATGTCAATGCGGATCTCATAAATTTTTTTCACATCCGCACAGCTGTTCTTATAGTAATTATACCATAAGATTAACACCGTGTCAACGTTTACATTATATATTTTTACCAAGGATTTATTGGTTATAATGACTAAAACAGCGGGACACTTGAAAAAATGCAGATACTGTGCTATAATATGAAATACTTCGGTAAAATAAACTTGATTCAAACGGGTCAAAAAAGTCAGGAAATCATTGCCCAAATGGTGTAAAATGTTTACAGACGGCAAAAAGGAGGCGCACTATGGATTGGATAAAAAGCTTTCAAGGGTCTATCGACTACATCGAAGAGCATATGACCGAGCCTTTGGAGATCAGCGATATTGCTGCGCAGATGAACGTTTCGGCATTTTATTATCAGAAGATTTTTTCAATTCTCTGCGGATTTCCTCTGGGAGAATATATCCGTAACCGCAGGCTTGCGCTTGCCGGCGGCGAACTGCTTGCTACGGAGGAAAAAATCATTGATATTGCCATGAAATACGGCTATGACAGTCCGGAGGGCTTTACGAGAGCATTTGTAAAATTCCATGGGGTAACTCCGAGCGCAGTGCGAAAGGGCGGAAAGGTACGGTCCTTTGCGAAACTTGCCGTTGAAATTTCAGTGAAAGGCGGTAGTATTATGGACTACAAAATCATGAAAAAGGAAGCATTCAGAATTATTGCAAAGCAGCAGCGGTTTGAGAAAATGGAGGAAATTCAGGGCAGGAGAGACATACCCGAATTCTGGACGGAATGTCACAGCGACGGCACGGTAAAGTATCTTACGGAAAATTGCAAAAAGGACGGCGTCCTCGGCAGCAGCGTTGTGGGAATGTGCATGGAGGACTCCACGGTTGTAAAGGATTTTCCGTATCTTATCGGTGCGGAGTATGCAGGCGGTGAAGTTCCCGAGGGCTATAAGGTGGTGGATATTCCTGCTGCAGAGTGGGCTGTATTCAAGATAGACTACAGCAGCAGCGAAGAGCTGTCGGAAGCTGCGCAGCAGACGTGGCACAGGATCTTTGCAGAATTTTTCCCGTCCTCAAACTACAAGCCTGCGGGCAATTTTGACCTTGAAGTTTATGCAACTGACAGCTATGAGGGCGAGATATGGATATCTGTGGAAAATAAGTAGATAGTAAATTGAGGGACGTTCGGTGCGTCCCTCAAAATTTTTTAATGTAATCCCATAGCAGCCGGAGAAAGACAGCAAAGATTATAGAACGAGCAAGCCGATACTATAAAATTGACACCGCAGACGTTGACAAAAGCTAAATTATTAAGTAAAGGGAACACCGTTGTATTGAGTCGAATTTCAGGAGCAGCACTTGGTGATTACGGTAATGGGTCTATTGAATATTTTTTCGTTTTATCACGCAGAATTTTCTGTAATTTCCGCTGTCTGTGCAGTAGTAAAGCACAAGCTTGTTCCATTCGTCAATTTGAGGGGATACTGTAATTGTCTGTATGCACTTTTTACCCGGCAGCAGCTTATTCACCCGAACATTTGACTCCGAGAAAAACCAGTTCGTTTCCGCCTCGTATTTATCGGTATATGCCTTTATCTTGAATTTCAGATCCTTATCGGAAGGAGTGAAGTTTGTCACAACCATACGAACCTCGATTTCATCAAGCTCCAGCAGATCATTAATAAAACTGTCGCTTGCCGATGCGCTTTCAACCTGTATCCTCATTCCGTCAATATATTTGGTTTTCGTTGGAAGTATGTTAAGTATCTCGCCCCTTGTGGAAAGGATAAGCACTATTATCCCCAATATAACTACTATCCCGGCAATAAGCCCGGGGCGGGGTCTTGCGGTCTTGCAGTAAGGGCATTTTGTATTTTTCTTATCATATGTAAGCTTGCATTTTCTGCATTTTATCTCTGCCATTTTTATTCTCCATATTTAATTAAATTTATTGCTGCTTTACGATCGTGTAAAGTCCCGTGTCATCGGGAGAAATTTCAATACCCTTTGCTTCAAAAAGCTCGGACACGGTCACAAACTGATACCCCTCATCCAGCATTGCGGGGATGATCTTTTCCAGCGCCTCCACCGTCTGACTGTTCCCCGCAGCGTCGTGAAGCAGGATTATAACGCCGTCGGAAAGCTGCTCCATAGTCTTGTCATAGCGCTGTTGAACAGTCACCTTTTTGTCCCAGTCATTGCATCCTGCGCCACATATAAAGGGCATATCAATACTGTCATACATTGTGCTGTTTACGGCAATATACGGCGGACGGAAGAATCTCGTACCCTCTCCCGTGATCTCTGTTACCTTGTCGTAAACAAAGCTTACCTCCTCCTGTATCTCTTCGGGGGTCATCTTTGTCATATCCGAATGGCTCTTTGAATGGTTGTCGATCTCACAGCCCATGTCATAGGCTCTCTTTACAACCTCTTCCGAGGCAGGCGTGATGTTGTTCCCGATAAGGAAAAACGAAGCGGGCACTTGATATTTTTCCAGAATATCCAACACCTGAACAGTAGTGGTTGTATTCGGTCCGTCGTCAAATGTAAGAGCCGCCAGGGGCTTTGTTGTATCTATCGTATAAGTCATTGAAGTTACCTCCTCTTTTTCGGTTACAGTGGTTTCGAGTGAAGTCTGCGACGGCGATTCTGTCGGTGCAGGCTGCTCCGAAGCAGTTTCTCCCGAACAGGCTGTTGACAGAGCAAGCAGGGCGGACATGGCAAACGTGGCAATGTGTTTGTTCATAGGCGTTCTCCTTTTAAAAATTTTATTTGAAACAGTGGGACATTATGAGAAAAAATCATACAGTGAATCCGCAATATGAGGGGTCTCGGACATATCCATATATTCATACAAGGCTATGCTTCCGTCGGGTTTAAGAATATAATGATCTCCTGCACCGTTATCCGCAAATACATATCCGCCTCCGCCTGTTTCGCTTTCATAGTACTCTGTTTGGCTCAGTATTTCAGACAGCGGGTAAACAAGACTGCCTATTACCTCTGTCTTGCCCGTAACAGGGTGCTTTATAACTTCGTTTATCCCGTTGCTTACTTTTAATATTTCAAGCAGTTCCCCGGGCAGCTGTTTGCGTGCTTTTTCAAACTGCTCTTTCGTCAAAGGCGAACGAAGCCGACAGTTTTCGCCGTTGTTTTCTTTTATTAATTTGATTATGTTCAAATTTTTGAGCTCCTTAACTTAATTTTGTACACCCAAAATGCATTGAAACTTAGGAAATTTCCTATAACATTCAAACTTTTAAATCCTCTGAATATATGTCCTGATTTAATTATACAAAATAATCGGAAAAATTTCAATATGTTTACAATAATTTTACATTTCACAGCTATTCTATAATAAGAAAATTAGCAAACAAGCCTTCAACAAAGCATTACGCAAAAATGTTCGCTTCTATCACAAAAAAGTGTTAAATTAATAAAATATTTTAAAAAACCCCTTGATTATTTCCTTGTAATATGGTAAAATGTTAATATGGTTCATATGCGTTTTAAAAAATGCAAATTATTATAAAAAGGTTGGTAAAATTATGAAAATTAAAAAAATGTCAGTTCTTACAGCTGCTGCAATGGCTGCTTGCCTTACCGGCTGCGGTGATTCGGGCAGCGGTACGGAAGTATCGCAAACCACAATTCCCGCCACGACCACTGCGGGCGTGGAGATCAACACCGAGGTGCTGAACGAAGAGGATAAGTCAAAGGTTGCGGACGCAGCAGACAATCTCCTTTCCGATGAGGAACTGGAGAACAAGACTATCAAATGGCTTGCCCACTACGACATCAATCCTAACTCTGCGGGCAACAGCAAGTCCGTCCAGCTTGAAATGTTTGAGAGCAAGTACGGCGGCGAGGTAAAGTATTATCCGTCCACATGGGATACGCTTTACAGCGACCTTTCAACCTATATTCTGGGCGGCGAGGGTATTGACTTCTTCCCCTTTGATGTTCAGGCGCTGCCCAAGGGCGTTGTGAACGGAATGTTCCAGTCCATTGACGATTACACAGATATCGACAGCGATCTTTGGGCGGATAACCGCAATGTTATGGAGATATTCAACTTCAGCGGCAAACACTATGTAATATGCACCAATGTAACACCATTTTCCATTTGCTACTACAACAAGCAGACCATTGAGGAAAACGGCCTTGATGACCCATGGGAGCTGTATGAGGCAGGCAATTGGAACTGGGATACCTTTAAGGATATGCTGCTGAATTTCGTAGATCCCGCTGCGGATCATTACGGACTGGACGGCTGGTATTATCAGAATTCACTTACCCTTTCCGGCGGTATGCCTGCGGTATCGAGTAAGGACGGCGTTTTGCAGCTTAATTTGTACGAACCCGCTTTGGAAAGGACAATGACATTTGCGGAGGATCTCTACAAAAACGGACTTACCATGGATCTGTCCATGTTTGACTGGTCTGAGCAGCCTCAGTTTATGGGCGAGGGCAAGGAGCTTTTCTACCTTGCGGGCGCATGGCATACATATTCCGACCCGTCCATTTGGGCAACCAAAGTACCTCCTCAAAATATGGGTATCGTGCCCGTGCCCTGCAGCAAAGACGGCGATCAGTCCTACGGTATTACCTGTGAGGGATATCTGCTGTGCAAGGGAGCAGCCAATCCTATCGGTGTAGCAAGATTTGCCGAATGCGGGCTTGCCTCTGCGCTTGATCCTCAGACCAAGGAAATAGGCGACCAAAAGACCAGGGACGACTACGGCTGGACAGACGAAATGCTGGAGCATTATGATGAATGCTGCCGTCTGGCAAGAGAATATCCCTTGTATGAGCTGGGCAGCGGCGTATCCAATGATTTTGATACCATAGTTACCAAGTATGCTACATACGAACCTTTCAGAGGCGGAACATACTCGACTCTCAGAGAGGAAGTTGAAAGCACTGCCGAGTTGCTTCTGGAGGAGGTAAACTCGTCTCTTAAGGATATGGCAAAGTAACTGAAAGGAACATTTCATTATGATGAGTAAAAAGAAAATTATGGCTCTTATGATGAGCCTCTCCATGCTGGCGGCTGTTGGGTGCAGTGATTCGAGTGCAGCAGGGGAAACACCTGCGGAAACGGTAAGTGAGACCGAAGCTGCCGCTCTTTCCGAAAAAAGTTTTACATCTCTTTCCGAGGAAAATGTAAAAAAAATCGGCAGAACATACCTTGCCCCCGACGGCACTCTTTGGCTTGGGCATACCGATTCGGGCATAGAGTTTACCTTTACCGGCACGTCCGCTTCGGTCACATTGACAGGGGATAAGAACGCTCCCACCGAATGGGGCAAGGATAATTATGCCCGCTATGCGGTTTATGTGGACGGCGAGAGAGTTTCCGACGATCTTATGACCGAGGCTTCGAGAACAGTGGAAATATGCTCCTCCGATACTGAGAAGGAAACCACCGTTAAGATCCTGAAAATTTCCGAAACCACCAACAGCACCCTTGGCATAAAGAGCGTTGACGTTACAAGTGTCGGGGATATAGCCCCCACAGCGGAAAAGAAGCTGAAGATCGAATTTATCGGGGACTCCATAACCTGCGGCTACGGCGTTGACGATGAGGTAAAGGAGCACCATTTCTCCACATCCACCGAGGACGGCACAAAGACCTATGCCTTTAAGACTGCCGAGGCTCTGGACGCCGATTACAGTATGGTCTCCTTCAGCGGCCACGGTATCGTTTCGGGATATACCACCCAGGGTAAGGCAGTTACCGAGCAAAGAGTGTCGAACTTTTACGCTAAGGTAGGGCGTTCCTACGGTCCGAGCGCCGATTTTTCCCTGCAGGATATCGAATGGGATTTCCAGTCCTTTGTACCCGATGTTGTGGTCATCAATCTAGGGACAAACGACGCCTCCTATACAGGCGGCAGCCTTGAGCTTATGAGGGAGTATACCGACGGTTACATTGAATTTCTGGGACAGGTGCGGGAAAATAATCCCGACGCATACATCCTCTGCACCCTTGGTATAATGGGCAACACCCTTTATACCGATATGGAAGCGGCAGTGATCGAATTTTCCGAAAACACTGGGGACGAAAAGGTGGGCACATTGCTTTTTGACGTTCAGTCCGCCGAGGACGGCTATGCCGCAGACTGGCACCCTACCGAGGCAACCCACGCCAAAGCAGCCGAAAAGCTGACGGAGAAGATAAAGGAGATCATAGGAGAATAAAGGCGGTGATCACCAATTGCTTTTTGCGTTTCTTATATCTATTGTACTATAATGCAACAAAAGTATAATCAATTGGCTTTTAAAAATTTATAAAAATTTTCTCTATGCAATACCCCCACAGAAGCCTGTGCTTCTGTGGGGGTATATTTTGATATTAACATTAAAATTTCCGCACCGCAATATTCACATTATAAAATTATC
>CAMWIR010000071.1 GCA_947174365.1 uncultured Ruminococcus sp.
GTTTCGCGCTTTGATAAAGCCGAAATAGTTATGGAAAACGGAGATACCGTTTTTCTCGCAAGAAAACGCGCGAAGATATTCCAACAGGAAATTATTTCTTATATGAAGATGAAAGGGGGTATTTTGTAATGGATTTCGTTTTCAGATTGCTTTATGCGGTGATCGTCTGCGCTGTGTGCTTTACAAGTTCGATAAAGACAGCCGAAGTATATTTTGCGAAAGCACGGTATCCTGTGCCCAAAATCGCTGCGTTCTTTGCTGCATTTTGTGTTTTGCTTCTTCTCGATTTGGAAAATTATCTGATAAGCTCATTGTTAAGACAAGCTGCTCTGATCGGCTTTTTGTTTGTTTTCTTTAAAGGGAAAAAACGTGAAAAGCTCGGAATTTTTACCGTATTAACAGCGGTGCTTGAATTTGCTTGGAACGGTATAGATGAAATACTCGGAGCCTGCATTATTCATTGGCAGGAAAACGATATTATCCTGTATATTGTCGGGGGCATTTCGTGGATAGCTGCCGCCCTGATCGTCTGCATTTTGTTTTCAAAAACAAAAATCTCGGAGGGGGCGTTTCTTAAAGGCGGTAAAATGCTGTTCATATCGTCGTGTCTGTTGATGATCTTGATCGATGTATGCGTATACGGTATAACAAAAGGTGTGGTAATGGTATCCCGCGGGAGTGGAAACACGTTTTACGACCAGATTTTCACCCATATTGAGGTCTTAATTCTTTCCCTGCTTTGTATGACGATATGTGTCGTGCTGATGTTCGGACTGAATAAGCTGTTCGGCTATGATATGGCGGAAGATATTATCAAAAAGGAAATTGAGCATTACAGATCAATGGCCGAACAGTTCAGAAATCAAGTAAATGTGCGGCACGATATGAAAAATCATCTTATCAGTCTGTCTGCGCTTGCCGGCCAGAACGAATGGGAGAAGCTGTCGGATTATCTCTCAAAGCTCTGCACGGAGGGACTTACAGAAAATAATGCAATAGACACGGGCAATTCCGTTATTAACGCGTTTATGAACATAAAGCGGCAGACAGCGGTTCATAAGAGCATAAAATTTACTTGCGATATGAACATAAAACAACCGCTTGCGGCTGATGAATATGATCTTTGCGTTATCTTCGGAAATATCCTCGATAATGCTATTAAAGCTGCCGAGGACGCGAAAGACGAGCAATTTGTGAGCGTACGCACGGAAGCGGTGAAAAATTATCTTGTTATCAATGTAAAAAATTCGGCGGCAGAGCTGCCCGAAAGATTTGATGTACAAAACTACGGTACGGGACTTATGAACGTGCGAAAGACCGTGGAGAAAGGCAAGGGCATTATGGAAATACGGACAACCGGCGGCTGTTTTGAGATATCCATTCTTCTTCCGTTGGCAAGGTAAACCGTTTGTTACAAGAAACGAGCATTTTATGTATTTTTTATAAAAATCTGTGATATATATCCGATAAGATATATGAGAACAAAGATTGTTCCGTAAAATTAACAAGGAGGTCATCAGTATGATGCAAGCAGGCAGTATGAAAGCGTTGATGGGAGCGTCGTCCAATATAAATTTGGTAAATACTCCTATGAGAGTTTTCAAGGAAGCAGAAAATCGTGGAGACACAGAGACTATGAAGCGTGCTATGGGTTATGCTGCGGAGCTTGGTGAAAATGCCGAAAAGGACGCCGTAAAGCTCGGTGAGGAAACCGTTAAGGAAACAAGGGAAGCACGCAAACAACAGGAAATTGAACGTGAGCAAGCTATTGCGAAAACTCGTCAGAAGAACAAGACCCGGCGGGAACAGGCTCTTAACAGTGCTGAAAAGCCTACTGTCGAGCCTACTGAAATCACCAACGCAACAGCCGCCGACAGGAAAGCAAAAGACAGCGTTGAAATCAGCGACAGCGGCAAGGCTGCAATTGCCGAACAGATGTTGTCGGGCGAGGTCGATATGCTTGTTCGGGACGCTGTTACCGTTCTCTATTCGAGCAGCGCAAAGACGCAGCCCCTTGAACAGCCGCAGGCTGCTATAATGGACGTTAAGGGCTGATAAATTTCTATCGCCTTACAACGCATTCCAAAGCCGACAAACGCAAAGCCGCTTTGTCGGCTCTTTTCTTAATAATACAGTTATTTTATCTTTGAATATGATAATGCAAACAAATATCCGATCAAAGAGCAATTTTCATTTGTTGAGTTGACATATTTCGCTAACAAATAATTCAGCTTTATCAAAGCATACTTCTGCCGCTGAAGGACAGGCGGTCTGCTTTTGTATATAATGTATAAATTTTCCTTTAGATTTCAGTGAAAATGACTGTAACTTTTTTGTCGGTTTATGTGTTTATTATATATACACTATAAATCGAAAGGAATGTTTATCTATGAAAAGGGCTATGGCAGCATTTTTGATTCTTCTTACCCTGTGCGGCTGCGGAAATGACACGGAAACAAAAGAATACCGCACAGCCTCGGAAACAACGGCATATTCGGTGTATACGGAATACGAACCCACCGATACACTGACGGACGGCGTACCTATAATTTTGAAAACCATTGATATACCGGCACGTTTTTTCGTTGACCTTTCCTTTTCGGGAAAAATCGACAGTGACGGAAAATATAACGGAACGCTGTCACTGATCGTTTATAATTTCGAGGATACCGACAGAGAGAACCCTGCGGATACATTGATTATTTACGAAAATGAAACCTTTGAACTGGATAAATATAATGATGAACCGGCTTTTATGTGGATACGGGGGACGACGGATTTTTTTACCATTTCTTCCATTGAACCGAATTTCGGCAGCGCTGTCAGACTGTTTGACATTAGCATTTTAGGGAAAATTTCGCCCTATACCTTTGAGGGAGGCTATGAAATATTCGGGGAAAATATGGAATTTATGCAGGGTACGTATAACGACGAATACCGTTTTTACGACCGCGGCAGCCGCATCTATACCGAATACCGTGCAGACGAAGAGAGCAAAACCGTCGAATGCATGGGAACGATGACTTACCGTTCCGATATTGACGCAACGTATCTTGTAATGCGAAGCGACTGCCTTGATAAAACCTTTTCCGGGCATATGACAGCTTGTATGTTCGGCGATTATCTTACCGAGATATTCAGAGACAGTTTATCTGTGTACTATCGTGTTTCACCCGACTTTGCACGGACAAGAGAGGAACTGGAGGGTATATTTGCGGCTGCATTTATCGATGAATATATAGAACATCATTATTCTGCGGATATTTTTGAGTCCTCCGACAAAAACTTGCCTTCTATTTTCAGCGAGGACGAAGAGGGGCTTGTTTATGCAGAGTATAACCTTGGCATTCCCGTCCGCTACGATTATGATACGGTAAGGCTTATTACCGATAATACAGACCCCGATACTCTTGCAGCTGTGGTTTTCGGAACATCGACAGATTTCAGAAGTATGATTATTTATTATTTTGATAAGACACAGGAAGGATATCCTCTCAAAGAACGGGTCATAACAATTGCAGGGGCATATTTCAGGGACTGACCGATAATACAGTCTTATGAAATCAGACTTCTGCCGCAGCAGGGCAAGAAGTCTGCTGTTTCTATATATAATGCACAAATATTCTTTTTGAATTTTAGCAAAATTAACTGTAACTTTTTGGGGCTTTTATTTGTTTATTATATAGAATATCAGGAAAGGAAAATTTTATCAAATGAAAAAAAACAAAATATTTACGACAGTTTTACTGGCCGCCTTGCTTAGCGGCTGCGAT
The DNA here is from genome assembly GCA_947174365.1 of uncultured Ruminococcus sp. GTDB lineage: Bacteria > Bacillota > Clostridia > Oscillospirales > Ruminococcaceae > Huintestinicola. The sequence continues at coordinate 3,774 of CAMWIR010000071.1, forward strand.
AACGGAGAACCTACGAATATTAAGCAGGAACAGACAGTAAGCCTTGTATGGGAAGTATCGGAGACCGAGGCAACGGATACGCTCACGTTTTTTGAAGAGGCGGCGGAGGCAGAGATTGACCCCAAATGGCGCAGGGCAACTCTTTTTATGTCCGATTATTTAGTAGACCTTGAAATGCGTGCAGTTGTAGACGAAAATTCATACGGCTTATACGGCCCATATTACGGATATTTCGGAACACTTTCTGTGACCAGCTATGACCCTGCCGATGTTTCAAGGAGAAATCCCATTGACAGCGTTAATATTTATGAAAATGAGACCTTTGGACTTGAAAAATACGCCGACAGGGAAAGCTTTATGGAGGAAATGAACTCGGTTTTTTTTACCGTGACCGTGGATTATCCCGAAGGGAGAACATGGCTTTACGATATAGATGACAGCGGAAAGATATCACCCTATGAATATGAGGGAGGCTATGAGATACCAACGGAAATGCTGAAGTTTGCGGGATATTCTGACGGGAAAGTACATCACTTTTGGGATTACGGAGATGAGTATTATACGGAATACACTGCAGATAAAGATGAAAAGGTCCTTCGAAGAAAGGGTGCTATTTCATTCCGTCCCGATCTTGATATGACCTATCCTGTAATGCGAAGCGAAAGTCTTATAAAAACCTATTGGGGAGGAATGGCAGATTGTTTTTTTCGGCATTACCTTACGGAAGAAAGCCGCAAGGACGAGATCACATATTACCGTGTATCGCCGGAGTTTGCAAGCTCGGAGGAAGAATTCCGGGATATTATTGCAGCCGCATTTACAGATGATTTTATTGAGCAGAATTTAATAAATGATCCATTTGTTCCCTCAAGAGATGATACTCCTGCCATATTTTCCGAAGATGATGAGGGGCTTGTTTATGCGGATTTTTACCGTGGCGAGCCGCCGCTTTATGATTATGACACCGTAAGACTAATTACCGATAATTCTTACGGCAAAGCTGCTATGGTACTCGGTACAAGTGTTGAAGGTTATTATATATTAATGGTTTATTTTAACGAGTCCGCCGATGATTATTCCGTAAAGGACTGTGATGAGTTCAGAGCAGGAATGGTTTTTATGAGTGAGTGATATTATACTGATCTCAAGATGATTTATAGATAATCTCTCGCCGCAAAGCCCATATATGAAAGCCTTTGCGGCGATTTCTTGTCTATAAATCTATCAGAGATTAGTATTATTAAACAGACTGTTTCATTTTGAGGCAGTCTGTTTTCCTTATTCCGGTAAAGATATGATGAAAAAATTTTTAAATGTATTGCAAAAGGGAAAGAAATGTGATATAATTAATATATCTGTTAGCAGAAAACAGAATACAAAGTTTCCGTGAAAAGGAAACGGAAAAAGGGGACATATATGTCTTGAGAATTCTGGGAATAGACCCCGGCTACGCCATAGTTGGCTACGGTGTGCTGGATTATGACGGCTATGCCTTTAAAACAGTGGGCTGCGGGGCGGTGACAACAAGCGCAGGAACGGATTTTACTCTGCGGCTGCTGGATATTTACAATGATATTTCCACGGTTATCGACACCTACAGACCCGAATATATGAGCATTGAGAAGCTTTTTTTCAACACCAATCAGAAAACAGGCATTGATGTTGCCCAGGCAAGGGGAGTTATAGTGCTGGCGGCGGTTCAGAGAGGGCTGCCCGTGTTTGAGTACACGCCCTTGCAGGTGAAACAGTCGGTGGTGGGCTACGGTTTGGCGGAGAAAAAGCAGGTCATGGAAATGACAAAGAATATTCTGGGCTTGTCAAAGGTCCCGAAGCCCGACGATACCGCCGACGCTCTGGCGCTGGCGATATGTCACGGGCACAGTCACAGGATAAATTAACCGATTTTGAGGGGAGTTTTTATATGATCTACAGTTTAAGAGGCACGCTGACGGTGAAAGAAGCGGGGCTTGCAGTGATAGAATGCGCAGGGGTGGGCTATGCCTGCCGCACTACCTATAACACACTTGCAGCGCTTGGCAATGAGGGCGGCGAGGAGACCCTTTATACATATATGCAGGTCACGCAGGACGGGGTCTCGCTGTTCGGGTTTTACTCCAAAGCGGAGCTGCGAAGCTTTCAGATGCTTTTGGGAGTGACAGGCGTAGGCGCAAAGGCAGCGCTGTCGATTTTATCGGATATGGATCCCAATTCCTTTGCCCTGGCGGTGGCTACAAGCAATTTCAAGCAGCTGACCAAAGCCAGAGGTGTGGGTCAGAAAATGGCTCAGCGGATAGTGCTGGAGCTTAAAGATAAAATTTCCAAGGAAAAGCTTGAACCTGCGGGTTTTGCTCCCTCCTCGGGAGGCGGCATGACGGCGCTGAGAGGCGGGGCTGCCTCCGACGCTGTGGAGGCGCTGCTGGTGCTGGGCTATTCCGACGGAGAAGCCGAGGCAGCTGTGGCGCAGCTTGATCCGAATCTTTCGGCGGAGGAGCTTATCAGAGGGGCGCTTAAAAGTCTTGCCAAATTTAAGTGATATTTCATACCGGTTTATTTCCGGCACAGAAAAAAATTTTTACAAAAATGTTCTGCAAATCAGTGCTTTTATTCCTGCTTCCTGCCTCTTGTTTCTTGCTTCCGAAAGAATATAAAAGCAGCTGATTTTGCAATGAAAGGGGCATTCATATGCTTGTTTATCCCAATTATAAAAAATCCGTTATAAACGTTATTGCCTCTGTAAGAAAGTTTTATCGGATAGGTACAAATGTTCCCACTTTGCCCGAGATAGATAATGTTCTCAGGCGTATGTACAAGAACGTGGTGCTGATAATTTTAGGAGGCGCAGGGGAAAATATGTTCAAGGACTGTCTTTCTCCTACGGACGCTTTAATGGAGAATATGACAGGATATGTTACCTCCGTGTGCCCCTGCTGCCCTGCGGCGGCAGATGTCAGCTGCCTTACGGGGCTTTCTCCCGCACAGCACGGCAGACTGGGGCAGACTATGTTTTTTAAGGAGCTTTGCCGCACGGTGGAGCTTTCCTCCAACCTTGACCCCTATTCAAATCAGCCTGTGGCATTTGCCAATATTGCGGATTTTGTAATGCCCTACGAAAACATTTTCGGTGAAATTGCGGATTCAATTATAGGCGGCGTGCAGCCATTTTCCATTGCCCCCAAGGGGATAAAGATAGCGGAAAACAAAAGCTACCACAAGGTTGCCGAAACTCCTGCAAGAATGTTCGATCTGATAGATAAGATAGCAGACACCGATCAGAACACATTTACCTTTGTTTCATGGGACACACCCGCAAAGGCAGCAGCGAAATACGGCTGCAAAAGCGAGCAGGTGCGGCAGATACTAAAGGATATTGCGGACACGGTAGGCGGACTTTCAAGGACTCTTACCGATACGGTCTTTATCCTGACATCAAGCTACGGCATGACGGATATTTCCGAGGAATATATGCTTAATCTGCGTCCTGCAATATGCGACTGCCTTGTAATGCCGCCCTCATTCGGGGGACGGTCGGTGAATTTCTTTGTGAAATACGACAGACGAAGTGATTTTGAGAGACTGTTTACCGAGAACTTTTCCGAGGACTTTATGCTTATGTCCCGCACGGAAATACTCCGCAGGGAGCTTTTCGGCACGGGCAGACTCACTGGCAAGATCTACGACTTTCTGGGGGATTACTGCGCCTTTGCCATAAGCGACAAGTCGCTGAAATTCAGGGCGCTTAATGAAAAGCACCGCCCTGCGGATAAGGCGGGATTCGGCGGATTTACCTCCGATGAAATGTGTATGCCCCTGGCGGTCATCGGTACAAAGCAAACGGCCAAATGGAAGCGTCCCTTTGTGGAAAATATAACTCCAACAAACAATGACGAGGAATAGACAAAGAAAAAATAACCCATTTTAGGCGGTGAATGATTTGCTTGAACAAAGCGATATTGAATTTGAGGAACGGATAGTTTCCCGTGAACCGATAGAGTCGGACGGGGATGATTTTGACTATTCCCTGCGACCGAAAGCCCTTAACGAATATATAGGGCAGGACAAGGTGAAGGAAAATCTGGGGATATACATCAAGGCTGCCCTTAACAGGAATGAGAGCCTTGACCATGTGTTACTTTACGGCCCTCCGGGCTTGGGCAAAACCACACTCGCCTCCATTATAGCTCATGAAATGGGGGTTAATATACGTACTACCGCAGGCCCTGCCATTGAAAAGCCCGGGGACTTGGTGGCGCTTATTACTAACCTTAACGAGGGGGATGTGCTTTTCATAGACGAGATACACAGGCTATCCCGTGCCATTGAGGAAGTATTGTACCCTGCCATGGAGGATTTCAAGCTGGATATTATAATTGGCAAGGGTCCCTCCGCCCGCTCCTTTTCCATGAATCTGAATAGGTTCACTTTAGTGGGCGCTACCACCCGTGCAGGGCAGCTCACTGCGCCCTTGCGTGACAGATTCGGCATTGTTCAGCGGCTGGAGCTTTATACACCGGAACAGCTTTGCGATATAATCCTCCGCTCGGCGGTCATTCTGGGTATTGCCTGTGATAAAAGTGGGGCTATGGAAATTGCGGGGCGCTCCCGAGGAACTCCGAGAATCGCCAACCGTCTGCTGCGCCGTGCAAGGGACTTTGCGGAGGTAATGGGCGGTGGGAAGATTACAAAGGAGATAGCCTCCATTGCCCTGGATCGTATGGAAATAGACAAGCTTGGATTGGACAGCCTTGACAAGCGGCTGCTTGAAATGCTGATAAAGGGCTACAACGGCGGCCCTGCGGGTCTTGAGACCTTGGCTGCCGCCATAGGCGAGGAGGCTGTTACATTGGAGGACGTTTGCGAGCCTTTTCTTATGCAGCTGGGCTTTCTTGCAAGGACACCCCGTGGCAGGTGCGTTACCGCTTTGGCGTACAGACATCTGGGATATGAACCGCCGAGTGTGGAGGGGCAGACGTCGCTGTTTAGTTAACAGTTCGCTGTCATTTACGGATTTGTGCGGTATGCAGACTGTTCATATCGGTTAATAAGCGATTAATTTCGTATTTAACAAGCAGCAAGGTTCAATAATTATAAAATAAACTCTGAAAGGGGGTAGGCTCGGTTGCACAAGAAAAAAATATTCGGTTCGGGAGGGCTTGAGGGTATTGCTGTAACAGAGCTTACCCCGGGACTTGCCATGAACACGGGAAAAGCTATTGCGACTCTGCTTTGCAGAAAATCGGGCAGGGGAGTGCGGGTACTTATGGGTAAGGACACACGAATTTCCTCGGATATTATTGAAGCGGCTCTTTGTGCAGGGCTTATGTCGGCGGGGGCGGACGTGGTGAGCCTGGGGGTTGCCCCTGCACCTGCGGTGGCGTATCTTACGAGGCATTACGGCGCAGACGGCGGCATTATGATATCAAGCCCCAGAGGTGATGTGGAGAAAAACGCTGTTCGTATGTTTTCGGGGAACGGTGGGCGAATCCCAAAGGACACTATGGAGCAGATAGAGGCGCTTGTTTACGGTGAAAGGGAAAAGCTGAACATGGCTCTCAAAAGCGGAGCCTCGGTAGGGCGGCGCACAGAAGAGCCGGGACTTATAGGCTACTATATCCGCCACATAAGGGAATCGGGAGAAAAAAATCTTGCGGGGCTGAAAATTGCGGTAGACTGTGCCAACGGTGCGGTCTGCTCCACGGCGCAGAGACTTTTTACGGGACTGGAGGCTAAGGTGTATCTGCTGAACTGCCAGCCCGACGGAGTAAATGTGAATAGGGATTGCGGCGTTTCCCATTCGGTTGGGCTTATTGAATTTATGAAAGAAAACTGCTGCGACTGCGGACTTGCCTTTGACGCAGACGGGGGGCGGTGCGTGGCTGTGGTCGAAGAGGGCAATATCTGCGACGGCGACAAGCTGACGGCAATTTTTGCGGGGGATATGCAGGAAAGGGGCGTGCTCAAAGACAATGCTGTGGTTGTGCCTGCCTCCGCCAATGTGGGATTTACTTTTTTTGCACAAGGCAAAGGGATAAAAATAGTTACCTCACGGTCGGACAGCAGATATATGACCGAGAGGCTGTATGACGGAAAATATTCCCTTGGAGGGGAGCAGTCGGGTAGGATATATTTTCCGAATATTTCCCGAATGGCGGACGGTCAGCTTACGGCGATACAGCTGCTGTCGGTAATGAAGCGGACAGGCAAGCCTTTATCGGAGCTGGCGGCGGTCATGGAGCGTTACCCGCAGGTAATGGTGAATGTTAAGATAGACAAGCGCTGGAAAGAGGCATGGAAAAATAACGGCGATATAGAAAAGGTCATTTCCGAATGCGAAAAACAGCTCAAAGGCGGCGGGCGCATAATCGTGAGAGAGAGCAGCAAAGAGCCTGTTATCCGTGTAATGGTGGAGGGAAAGCGGTTTGACGAGGCGAACACTATGGCTATGAGGATAGCTAAGGTGGTAAAGCAAAGTACAATGTAAGGAAGAATACCGATGTGTGCGCTGTGAAGAAGCAAGAGACAAAGAGGCAAGAAAATGTCGAATGTGTTTCAGAAACAAATTATAATTATAAAATACATATCGACAGAAAAAACGGGAGGCTTATTATGAAACAAAAAATATGGCATGATACAAATATGATTTTGACAATAAATATTGGCGGAAATTTAAGTCGGGACAGCTTTTTAAAATATTTGCCCGCAGCAAGAGCGGCTTTGATCGAATCATGTAATGATGTTTGGCATATCTAAAAAATACGGAGAGGTGAACCCATTGAGAGCAGCGGATAGATGGGAAGATTACAGGCTTATTGACTGTACTTGTTCGGAAAAACTGGAGAGGTGGGGGGATATAACCCTTGTGCGCCCCGACCCGCAGGTAATCTGGAAAACCGAGAAAAAATCTCCCCTGTGGGATCGGGCGGACGGGCATTACTACCGCTCGGACAAGGGAGGCGGTGAGTGGAAATTTTCCCGTAAGCTGCCGGGCAGCTGGAAGATCGGATATAAGCTGTCGGGCGGGGAACAGCTTTGCTTTAATATCCGCCCCACGGGCTTTAAGCACACGGGACTTTTCCCCGAGCAAGCGGTGAACTGGGAGCTGATGTCAGAAGTTATCCGCAAAAGGCGGCAGCAGGGGAGAGAGGTAAATATCCTTAATCTTTTTGCATATACGGGCGGAGCAACTCTTGCATGCGCTGCGGTGGGGGCGAGCGTTTGCCATGTGGACGCATCTAAGGGAATGGTTCAGTGGGCAAGGGAAAATGCCGAAGCTTCGGGACTTGCCGATAAGCCCATTCGCTGGATAGTGGACGACTGCGAAAAATTTGTTGCCCGTGAGATAAGGCGGGGCAGGCGGTATGACGGCATTATTATGGATCCGCCCTCCTACGGCAGAGGTCCGGGGCAGGAGGTCTGGAAACTGGAGGACTGCATTTACGATCTGGTGGAGCTTTGCACGGGCGCTCTTTCGGACGCTCCGCTGTTTTTCCTGCTGAACTCCTATACCACGGGGCTTTCCCCCTCGGTCATGGGTTATATTATCGGGGAAACGGTGGGGAGAAAGTTTTCCGGCGAGATATCGGCGGACGAGATCGGATTGCCTGTGGAAAGCGGCGGAATGGTGCTGCCCTGCGGGTCAACAGCTATGCTGATAAACAGTTAATTTACAAAGGATGATATGGTGATACCAATGGAAAATATAATATCCGCCGAAAAGCTTACATTTTACTATTCCGACCCGTCAGAGGAGGAAAATCCCTCGGAGGAAGCGCAGGCAAGCGGCAGAGTAAATGTATTTGACGGGCTTGATCTTAAAATTGAAAAAGGCAGCTTCACGGTCATTTTAGGGCATAACGGCTGTGGCAAATCCACGCTGGCAAAGCATATGAATGCCATTCTCCTGCCCTGCGGCGGAAAAATGTATGCGGCGGGGATTGACACGGCGGATGAGAAGCGGCTTTTTGATATACGCAGTCATGTGGGCATGGTTTTTCAGAATCCCGATAATCAGATAGTTGCCAGCGTTGTGGAGGAAGATGTGGCGTTTGCTCTTGAAAATATGGGGGTGGAGCAGGAGGAAATGCGCCGCAGGGTGGATGATGCGCTTAAAGCTGTGGGTATGTACGAATACCGTGAGCATGCGCCCTCGCAGCTTTCGGGAGGGCAGAAGCAGAGAGTTGCGATTGCAGGGGTCATTGCCATGCGCCCCGAGTGCATAGTCCTTGACGAGCCTACGGCAATGCTTGACCCTGCGGGGCGGCGGGAGGTCATGAAAACAATCAAGCGGCTCAACCGTGAAAACGGCGTGACCATTGTTCTCATAACCCACTACATGGACGAGGCAACGCAGGCAGGACGGGTTATTGTTATGGATAAAGGGAAGATACTGCTGGACAACACTCCCGAGGAAGTATTTTCGCAGGTAGACACTCTGCGGAAATCGGGTCTTGATGTGCCCCAGGCAACGCAGCTTATGTATCTTATGAAAAAGCGGGGCTTTAAAAGTGCCGATCCTAAAATAATCGACTGCGAAAAATGTGCAGATTTTTTGTATGAGCTTCTTTCATCAAAACAATGATTTATTAAAAAAACGCCTTTGTTTTTAAGGAAATTCTAATCGGATTTTAATCTGAAAATACCCTGTTTTTAATGTTGGTGTGTTATAATAGTTGACACAGGGAGTTTTTACTTCCACAAAAAATGAAAGAGGGTTTATTGAATGTATCTTTTAACTTTATTTGCGGTGATGGCATTTTGCTTTACGGTAATCTCGACAGTGGCTTCGGCTTTGGCGGGAGTCGGTCTGTTGGTGATATTTTCGGTAACGGGGACTTTGTGCGTTATTGCGGGGTCAGGGCTGCTGCTGAAGCTGTTGGCTAAGGGCGTGTTTTCACTTCTGAAATGCGTAGTTCTTTTGATTGTGCTGCTTATTCCCACGGTGAATATAATTGCTTTGGCGGTTATTGTATATGCTTTTGTATGCAGTACAAGCAACGCACAAAGAACGGCAAGGTAAGAAGCTGTCGGATCTTTTGAAAGGAGTTATGTATTTATGGCTGTTGCCTCATTTCTGATACTTATAGCTTCGATCGTCTATTTCAGCATGGACAGAGCGGAAAAGCTTGATCGCAGGGGTATTGGCAGAGTAATAGGATATATTGCCATGCCTATAGCTTCTGCACTGGCGGTTTGTGTCAATGTTATTGCCAAAAGCGGGGGACTTCATACTTTTTTCACTACGGACTATATAACCTCTGATGAATATTTGCTGTCAAATTTTACTATTGACGGTGCTTTTGTGGCAGAGGTGGTTATTTGCCTGCTGGCTTCTTTGACGGTTATAATCATTTCGGCTGTGGGCTGCGCAGCCATTGCGGCTTATGAGAGGGAAAGCGCAAAGCAGTCCTTCGGCACATATGATTTGGAAACGGCGGACAGGCTTCTGCGAATGGCATCCTTTGCGGCAATAGGTGGACTTGCGGCAGCGGCGGCTTCCATAGTTTTCGGGACTGTCTCCATTGTATATGCTGTTGGAGCGCTGACGGTAAATTTAGGCGCACTTATTATAACGTTCATTTTGCTGACCCTGTTCACACTGGGAATGGGGCTGATACTTGCAATTGTGGCTATCCCTGTGTACACGGTCGTAGTGGGGATAAGGGTGATAGCGGAACTGCTGCCTATGCTGGCAAGCATGGTGATATGGGGCGGGGCATTCTGCTTGCTTCATCTGTTTGCGGTGCTTTTCGGGGAATTTGCGGTAAAAAGGCTGTCGGCGGCGGGGATATTGCAGGGCAGGAATACGGTGCTTTATGGAATATTATGCGCTATGCCTTTGGTAAATGTGGTGTGCATATTTCTGCTGAGAAGTAAAATTAAAGCTGCTGCAATGGCTTAAAAATGAGAGGCGTTTTCAGGAAATGAAATATATTTTTGTTCACGGCATGGGGCAGACAGGGGAGGACTGGCGGGAAACGCTTTCCCGTATGGGAGCGAAAATTGACAGTGAATGCCCCGATCTTCGGAAAATGACAGAGGAAGAGATTTGCTATGAAAATCTTCGGCAGAGCTTTTTCGGATACTGTAACGGTTTTCCCGAAAAAATAAACCTTTGCGGGCTTTCCCTAGGTGGAATGCTGTCGCTTGACTATGCGGTGAATTTCCCTGAAAGGGTTTATTCTCTTGTGCTTATAGGCACTCAGTACAAGCCTCCGAAAAATCTGCTTAAATTTCAGAATTTTCTGTTTAAGCTAATGCCCGGGAAGGCTTTTGAGGGGTCGGGATTTAACAAGAGGGAATTTATGGCATTGTCGGAGTCAATGGCGGAGCTGGATTTTACTGAGAAGCTTCCGAAAATTTCCTGCAAAACCCTTGTGATTATCGGAGAAAAAGACAGTCCCAACAAAAAAGCGGCTATGGTACTTGCCGAAA
>CAMWIR010000072.1 GCA_947174365.1 uncultured Ruminococcus sp.
CTTCCGCTTCCTCGGGCTTTTCCGGTTCGGGCTCATACGGATAAAGGATATCGGAAACTTTTTCCTTTTCTTCCGTTTCCTCGGGCTTTTCCGGGACGGCATTTGATGTAGACTCGAAAATTATTGTATCGCTGCTTAGCGAACCGTCCGTGCCGACAAATTCGGAAATATCCTCCGGCAATGCGGATTTTCCGGAGATTTCCGACGCTCCCTCCGCCGACATATCCGAAACATCTTCAATGCTTGCAGCATTTTTGAGGACTGCATCATCCGAAGCGTCATATAAGGCCGCATTCTCCAATACCTCCATAGCTGTTTGCTCCTCCCGCTCTTCTCTCGCCTTTTCGGCAGCGTCATTGCGCCGTGCAACTATTATCATATCAACTATCGTCATTATCAGCAGAATAATTTCCTCCAGACCCAGCGCATAAAAGACGGGTTTAGGCTCGGCTATATAAATAAGCATAGTGGAAGCTATGCCTATGAGCATATACAGATCATAGGCGTATTTGCGGCGTTTGTAGCAAAGGGTCAGCATTATCACACTGAAAATCACAAAGCCGATATGAAAATTCAAAGGCAACGGAAATTTTATGGAATGATTCATATTTACAGCGGTCCTCCCCGATAGACGCAAGAGGCAAAAAATAATCCGATCCTTATGCCGCATAATCATCTATCGAAAATCTATCAATTAAAATGTCAGAGGGCAAATCCCCATTCTTAAAAAAGCAACATATTATATTATAACACACCCGAACATATTTTGCAAGTATTGTATTTATTTTTTTCGTAAATATCCCAAAATTGCGGTTTACATTAATATTCCATTAATATAAACACAACAATAATTCCCAAACAGTTCATCAAAAACGGTAAAATTCTCCAAAAAAATGTGATAATATATAAAGGTGACATTAAGATGTGTTACTTTATATGATTAAAATGGAAAAAACAGGAAATAATACTATAGAAAGATATAAAAAAATATGACAGTAATTGCAGGCTCCACGATTATTGGCATTTAATTTCAACGCATTGTTTACGGCACAAAACCAAACCGCTTTAAACGCTCCGCAGGGCTTTGCAAATTTGCCTGCGGTAGCACCCGAAAAAATGCTTGTTAAACGGAGGTACACTTATGTTAATAGAAGAAGTCCATCAGCAATATGTTGAAGAGGAATTTGATGAAAACGGCGTAATAAAGCGGTTTGAGCTGCATTTGCCCGAAAGCTTCAACTATGCCTATGACATTATCGACAAGCTGGCGGAGATAGAGCCTGACAGGCGGGGGCTGCTTTGGTGCAATGAGCATGGGGACGAACGTGCACTGAGCTATGGCGAGCTGTCGAGACTGTCGAACCGCACGGCGAATATGCTGCTTGCGCTGGGTATTAAAAAGGGTGACAAGGTCATGACCGTGCTAAAGCGCCACTGGCAGATGTGGGTGGTTATTTTTGCGCTGGAAAAGATCGGGGCTATCCTTGTTCCCGCCACCAATCAGCTTAAAAAGAAGGACTATGTTTACCGCTTCAATGCGGGGGATATACATGCGGTGATAGCCACCTGCGAGGGAGATGTGTGCGAAAATATCGAGCTTGCGGCTAAGGAGTGCGACATTACTTTAATGCTCTGTGCAAACGGATACAGAGACGGCTGGATAAGCTTTGACAGGGAAATGGAAAAGCACCCGAACATTATGGAAAGAATCCCCAACAGCGTTGATGATGACAGCCTTATGTTCTTTTCCTCGGGCACTACCGCTTACCCCAAAATGATAATGCATTCCCACAGATACGGTATGTCCCATTTGCCTACCGCAAAGCACTGGCAGAACCTTAACAAGGACAGTCTACACCTTACCATTTCCGAAAGCGGCTGGGGCAAGTTTTTCTGGGGAAAGGTATACGGGCAGATGGCGCTTGGGTGCACCATTATGAGCTATGATTTTACCCGTTTTGTGCCCTCGGATATACTGAGGGTCATTGAAAAATACAAGGTCACAAGCCTTTGCTGCCCTCCTACCATGTACAGATTTTTTATAAAAGAGGGCATGGAGGGGTATGATATATCTTCGTTGCAGTATGCTACTACTGCGGGAGAGGCTCTTAATGCAGAGGTTTACAACCGTTTCAAGGAATACACGGGACTGAGTCTCATGGAGGGCTTCGGGCAGACGGAAAGCGTGCTGCTTATCGGCAACCCTGTGGGCAGCGAAAGCCGTTCGGGTTCTATGGGCAGGGCTATGCCCATGTTTGATGTGATCGTTGCGGACACGGAGGGAAATGAAGTTCCCACGGGTGTAACGGGCGAAATTTGCATAAAGCTGAGGCCGGGGGTGAACAACGGCATTCTGAAATACTATTACAAAAACGACGAGGAAAACGAGCGTGCCTTTGCCTACGGGCTTTACCACACGGGGGACACTGCCTACAAGGACGAGGACGGATATTTCTGGTATGTGGGGCGCATTGACGACATTATAAAATCCTCCGGCTACCGTGTAGGGCCTTTTGAAATAGAGTCCATACTTATGGAGCACCCTGCGGTGCTGGAGGTGGCGGTGACGGCCGTGCCCGACCCCATAAGAGGGCAAATAGTAAAGGCGACCGTGGTGCTTACCGCAGGCTACAGGGACAGCAGCGGCGATATGCTTGACGAGCTGAAAAAAGAGCTTCAGGAGTATGTCAAGACCAACACCGCTCCCTACAAGTACCCGAGAATAGTGGAGTTTGTCCCCGAACTGCCCAAGACTATCAGCGGCAAGATCCGCAGGGCGGAAATAAGGGAAACGGACAGGGCGTTACAGGAAGCAGGGAAATAGAAAGCAGGAAGCAGGAATTTGCAAGTCGGCGGATTTGCAAACTCCTGCTTTTTTTGGGTTTGGGCGGCTGTTCTATTTTTACTTGTCTGCATAATGCTGTCGGATTTTCAAAAGTTATTAACGGTATCCTGCAAAACTCTTTACAAGGCAGAAAAAATGTGGTAAAATAAAAATATGAAAAGGAGCATTGTTCTATAAGGTAAACGGGTGATAATTATGAAATACATTTTCCTTGCATTTAAAACTATTGCTGCTGTTATTATAGTTGTTTTGGGAATGGCTTGTCTGATTTATGTAATAGGAATAAAAGCATATTTCGGCCGTATGGCCGAGGAAACGAGAATAACAAATGAATATAAAGAAGAAAGTTTCAATAAGTTATGTGATTTTGCGGAAAATAACCTTGATGAATTATTGGAATTATCCGATATGTATATAAGTATGCTAAGTCCCGAAAATTCATACATAGACATAGAAGCCGAGGGTGATATGCAGGAATTCAGAAATAAGTTGTTTGACAATGTTTATAAGGGTTATGCACTTATCGATGGCAATGGTGAGAAGAGCGTTGTTTACAGGAGCGACAAAGGAGGGTTTACAGAATACATTATTGTTGAAGAAAAGGAAAACAGCATTACTTCTGAACGCATAAGCGGATTGCCAGGGGAAAATGATATTAGTGACCGTGTATTTGTTTTTAACTACAATAATGATCATTGAGTCTTCTTTAAAGTGAGGCTGTTGCTTTACGGCTCGCAGATATACTTTTTTCGGAATGGCTCTATGGCTTTATTTACAAAAATACATAAAAAAATTCATATTGCATATATAAAATTAAGTTATAATTAAATATGAATAACCTTGGATACACATGGTCTGTCCGAGTTCATGAAATGCGTTATACGCAGGATAGGTGTATCCGCCGGTTTATCCCTTGAAGAACGGTGGTAATATTATGAATATCAAAGAATTCTACAATGTGATCGAGGGCGATTACGACGATGTGCTGCGCCGTCTTATGAAAGAGGATCGCATTGTCAAGTATGTGTCGAAATTTGCTGCGGACAGCAGCTATGACACGCTCCTGAATACCCTGCGTGACAAGGACTATCCCGAGGCGTTCAGGGCAGCCCACACACTTAAAGGTATTTCCCAGAACCTGGGATTCACGGGGCTTTTCGAGGTAAGCTCGGAGCTTACGGAAATGCTCAGGGGCGGCGAATGCAAGGACGCTGACCGTGCGGCCGATCTTTCCGACAAGTTAGGAGAGGAATATGAAAAGATCATTTCCGCAACGGGTATGCTGGAGGCAGACTGATTCCGGGGCATTCCCGATAAATGCTATTTTCCCGAAAATTTATAAAGAAATGGAGAGAGTGAAATGAGCGACTTTTCGCCGTCTGTGAGAAAGGAAAAAATTCTGATAGTTGACGACTCCGAAATGAACCGTCTTATTCTCGAGGACATTCTGGAGGACGATTATGACGTCGTCCATGCCGAAAACGGCGCTAAGGCTGTGGAGCTGCTTAAAAAAATGAGCTCGGAATTTTCCCTTGTGATGCTGGATATGGTTATGCCCGAAATGGACGGCTTTGATGTGCTGAACATTATGAACCAGTATCACTGGATAGAAAATCTGCCTGTAATTATGATCTCGGTGGAAAATTCGGCAAATTACATAGAACGCGCCTATGACATGGGTGTTACCGACTATATCCGCCGCCCCTTTGACGCTATTTCCGTGCGCAGGAGGGTCATAAACACAATCAAGCTTTACGCAAATCAGCGCAAGCTTGTTTCTCTGGTTGCCGACCAGATATATGAAAAGGAAAAGAACAACAGCATGATGGTGACCATTCTAAGCCATATTGTTGAGTTCAGAAACGGCGAAAGCGGAATGCACGTGCTGCACGTGCGCACCATTACGGAAACTATACTTACAAGGCTTGTGGCAAAATATGAGAATATCAAGCTGACAAGGGCGGATATTTCCATGATAAGCCTTGCTTCGGCTTTGCACGATATAGGCAAGATAATGATACCGGACGAGGTGCTCAACAAGCCCGGCAAGCTCACCAATGAGGAATTTGCCATTATGAAAAAGCACTCTATGATGGGTGCGGATATGCTGGCAGACCTGCCTTTCAAGGATGAGCCTATAGTCAAGACTTCCTACGAGATCTGCCGCTGGCACCATGAGAGATATGACGGCAGAGGCTATCCCGACGGACTTGTGGGGGACGCTATCCCCTTGTCCGCGCAGGTGGTTTCCGTTGCAGACGTTTACGACGCTCTTACAAGCGAGCGTGTTTACAAAAAGGCTTTCAGCCATGAAAAGGCTATGGAAATGATTCTGGGGGGCGAATGCGGCGCATTCAATCCCATGATCTTAGAGTGCCTTAAAGAAGTTGCGAGCCAGCTTCGTGAAGAGCTTACCACAGGCTCCAACGCCAGCAAGAGCAGGCAGGACGTTCAGGAGATCACCGAGACCATGCTCAAATCCAATGAGATAAGCTTCTCGGAGCAGATGACGGGAATGCTGGATATGGAAAGGGTGAAGTATCAGTTCCTTTCCTCCATTTCCAGAGAGATACAGTTTGATTATGTTGACGATCCCTCGGTGCTGACCATGCCTAAATGGAGCGCTGAAAAGCTGGGCTTGCAGGAAAATGTCATTGACCCGAAAAAGAATGAAAAGGTGCTGGAGATATTCTCCATTGACCGTATAAATGAAATGTCCGCCCTTATCCACAGCACCACTCCGGACGATCCTGTAGTGGAATACGGCTGCGAGCTGAAGCTTGACGGGCAGACAAAGCCCTACAAGATAATCTGCCGCTCGGTATGGTCGGGCGGAAGCAATATGAGATACATCGGGGCAGTGGGCAAGGTCATTGACGAATCCTCTGCAAACAGCAGCAATATAGACGTGGGAGATATTTCCAACCACGATCCGCTGACGGGGCTGTACAGCGTGCGTTATGCAAAGACACGAATTGCGGAAATTATGGAGGAAAATCCCGAAAAGGATTATATGCTGGCAATGGTGAGCCTTATGAAGCTCAGGACTGTGGGCAGCGGCAAGCTTACCCATTTCTTCCGTGACGCAGTGTTAAAGATAACCGCCAAAAAGCTTACGGGGCTTATCGGCACGGAGGACATTGCCGCAAGGATAGACGAAAACAACTTTATGATATTCATTCCCTGCGGAGGCGACGACCGCATTGCGGAGATAATGAAGGGCATGAGCTACAGCTACGGCAATTTCAGCATAAGCTGCAACATAGGCGCAGCCTCCACCAAATACAGCGAGAGGCGGTTTGCCACCCTTTACGGCGACGCATTCAAGGCGCTGGAGAGCGTGACGGACTCCGAGGGCGGCGGATATCACATTTACGGCAGGGACAAAGCCTAAGAGATAAGTTCTGAGAAATAGGTCTGAAAAATATGCAAAGATCAGAGGCAAGAGCGGGCAGGCTTGATAAGCGGCTTGCTTCTTGCCTCTTGCTTCTTGCTTCCGAAAGAGGTGCAATTTTACGGAAAATCTCATTTACAGCCTGAATGCCACGCTGCCTGTGTTTGCGGTGATAGTGGCGGGGTATTTGCTTAACCGCCTGCATATGTTCAACGAGGGATTTATTTCGGCTGCAAACAAATTTATATTCAATGTCTGCCTGCCGCTGATGATATTCGGTGATATGGCGGGGACGGATCTTGCGGCGGGGTTTGATCTTTCGCTGGTATTGTACAGCGGGGCTATCACCTGCGCTGCCTTTGCGGTGATATGGATATGCGCAAGGCTGCTTATCAAAGACAAGTCCTTGATCGGGGCGTTTGTTCAGGCGGCTTACCGCAGCTCGGTGGCAGTCATGGGCTTTGCGTTTATGATGAATATTTACGGCAGGACGGGGCTTATGCCTATGATAATCATAGGGTGTGTGCCGTTGTACAACATTTTTGCGGTGACGGTGCTGACCTTTGAGGCGGCAGGGGCTGCGGAGGACAGGGACAAAAAGGGCAAGCTTAAAAAGGCGGCTGCGGGGATAATCAGAAATCCCATAATACTGGGGATAATTGCAGGGTGCATAGGGTCTGCGGTTAATACCACGGGGATAGTTTCCGCCATTAGCGAAAACGCTGCGGGAGGGCTTTTCATAGGCGTTATAGGGAAAACCCTTGACAATCTGGCGGTAATTGCCACTCCCCTTTCGCTGATAGTTATAGGGGCAAGCTTTGACGGCAGCGAGGCGCTGAAAAAGATAAAGCCCACGGCTGTGTGCTGTGCTGTTAAGCTTCTTGCACTGCCGGGGGTGTTCCTGCCGATTGCAGCGGCTCTCGGGTTCAGGGGCGAGGCCATGCTGGCGCTGGTGATAATGCTTGGCTCCCCCACTACTCCCTCCTGCTACATAATGGCCAAAAATATGAACAATGACGGGGTGCTGACCTCGGGAGTAATTGCTGCCACCACGCTGCTTTCCTCGGTAACTCTTACCTTTTGGATATTTTTGATGAAGACTATGGAGATGATTTAAGCAGAACATAATAATGAAAAAATTGGTCTCTTTTTCCCGTTATAAATCTTATTGTTTTTTGATATGAAGCATTACAATAAAATTATTCAATGTCATCGACCGAATAAAGCACACGGTTTTTACGGCAGTCTACAGGAGGAATGGTTTTATTTGACGCTGCCGCACGGATAAGGGATTTGGCCGTATCCGTTACAATAGGATTTGCCAGTGCCTCGGCTATATCCATAAACACTGCGTCACTGTTTTCAGACGGATTAGTCTCAGGCACGCCGTCAACATAATTGGCTTTGAATACCATATACCACTCATTGCTGCGGCAGCGGAGGGCTATCATTCCAACGGGAGCGATTTTTACTTTTGTTTCCTCAAACACCTCACGTATTGCAGCCTCCTCGGGCAATTCTCCGTCCTTGAGGTAGCCGCCCGGATTCAAATATTTGCCGTTTGCGCTGCCGTAATTATGCTTTACCAGCAAAACCTTATTATCTTTGATCACAATAACCCCAACAGACAAGCTGTAATTGTCCATAATCATTTTCTTCCTTTCCTGCCGAATGTGATGGTTTTTCCTTTAAACTGTGTAAAGGCTGCCCTACCTGCATTGCTTTTCAGGTACTCGCAAATTTTGCTCGGTTTCCCGACATAAGCCTCTGCTTCGCTTCTTGTCATGCCGTGATTGATGAGCCTTTCCACCGCCTCGCCCTCGTCGGAATACCACAGGCTTTTTGAGGCAATAAAGTCCTCCAGTCTTTCGCTGTAATTTTCCTGTTCGGGACATACAAACGCCACCCTGTCGTTCATACGGATATCAATATCCGAAAGATTCAGTTCACGCATTATATAAGCGCTTCGCATAGCGGCAGCATAATCCCTGGCGGAATTTTCAAGCTCCGATCTCCAGTGCTTTATGGCACCGCTGCGGTCGCAAAGCTCTCCGTAATCCATTCCGTCAATATACAGTCCGCTGCATTCAAGCTCACGGTTTGTATCAATGCATACAATAAGCCCGCCCTCTGCGGCGGCTTCCGCCATTTTGCCTATGAACGCCTTTGAATTTCCGATATGCCTCAGAACAGACTGGCAGATAACAACATCAAACATACCTTTGAAATTACTTCGTAGGAAATCACATTTGATTATTCTGCCGTTAATATTGTAATTATTTATCATCCTTTGAGCATGCTCGGTCATTGCCTGTGAAAAATCCACTCCTGTATAACTGCTGCCCTCGGGCAGATGCTTCATCAGCATTGGTGCAAAATGCCCGTAACCGCAGCCGCAGTCAAGGACGCTTACTTTACTTTCTATCTTCCAGACTTCACGGATAAGAAATCCAAGATAATCATCATTCCAGCCTTCGGCTCTTGAACGCATAATATATTCCGAATGCTTATCCCAAAAGCCCTCCGAATCGGTTTCCTCCGATAAATAAACATCGTCTTTCAGCGGTTTAAGTCCAAGCAGTTCGTCGACGGAAATATCAAAATAATCCGCCAGCACAGGGAGCATGGTTATATCCGGCATAGTTACGCCGTTTTCCCATTTGCTTATTGTTTGAAAGGTTGTGCCGATTTTTTCCGCAAGCTCGGTTTGCGTTATATGCCTTGCCCGCCTTAATTCGGCAAGTCGCAAATTTATCACTGTTTTATCCATATTTATCCCTCCCGGTGATAATATTATATCACAGCGAACGGATAAAGTCCATAGCTTTATCGGTTAGCTTTTTCGCCTTGACAGCGAATATCTGCCGAGGACAGTATTTGGAATTTTGGAATTTGTCTATTTCGGCATTATAAGCTTATAAATTTTGATACTGATAAAAAATAATTATAAAAAACCCTCCGAAGCAGACGTTTCGGAGGGATTAAAATAGAAAAGATCGCTTAAAAAATTTTATTGATATTATCCTCTTGTCCAATAATGTAAAGCAGCATTTCACGATTGATCTTTGCCAGATCCTTATATTCGTTTATGCCCTCAAAGTAAGCCACACAGATCATCTGGATAGAGCAGATAACATAGTAAACCGCCTGCTTTTCTTCCGCTGTCAGTGGATTTACGCTGTCATAACCGTGCAAGACAGATTTAAGTATCTCGGGAAATTTGTCATAGGCATTTTCCACGTTACGCTGCTCGCTGAGTATTCCCGTGGCGCAGTAGCAAGGATCCCATAAACGCACGTTCCGTTCGCTCAGGTCAAAGTCGATAAAGCCGCTCACTTCTTCAACCTCAAACAAAATGTTGCAGGGATTCGGGTCACGGTGAATAAGCTGTTTGGGCAGTTTTTCAAAAAGTGCGCCGAAATTTTTGATGTAATTCTCAAAAAAGCTTTCGGGTATGCCCATATTCCACTGGATATTCTGCTTCTGCACCTCGGGCAGCGCCCATTCGGTCACGTGTGCAAATAAATTCTGCTCATAGGGCTTGATGTCGCTCTCCACCGCAGCCAGCGCTTTGTGGAGTCGGGCAATGCTTTGTCCGTATTTATGCCCGAATTCTTCACAGCGGTCTCCGAAGCGGTCGGCTTTGGGAAGCGGTTCGCCTTTCAGTCTGCGCAGCAGCACAAAATTATTGGCGTCGTCCGTAAAGTCATCGCCTTTTTTTGTGGGCACAGGCACTGCCGACTCCAAGCCGTACTCTGCGATCGCTTTTGCCACACGAATGTTCCGCAGCAGTGCGGCACGGTCCTCTGTTTTCAAGAAATAGTCTTTTCCTATTTGCCATACGTTGTCTGCCGCTTTTGTGTCGTCGACGATCTTTACGTCATTAATAGCCATATCCTGCGGAATGTCCCAATTAGTCAGTATATTCCGCAATTCTTTTTCTGTGAACATATTTGATACCTCCGATACAGATCTATGCGCCCCGTAAAGGGACAGATATTTTTTCGGAGAACAGCCGTACATACGCAAAAATGCTTTGTAAAATCCCACATAGGTATCAAACCCGTATTCCAGGCTGACGTCCACAGCCTTGCGCTTTGCGCATATTTCCTCCAGCGCACGGTCAAGCCGCCGTCTGGTAATGTAAGCCGCCAGTGACACGCCTGTGACTTTGGCAAATAAATGCTGATAATGCCACACGGAGTATCCTGCCGCCTGCGCCAGTTCTTCGGGTGTAATATCGGTTTTCAGGTTCTGCTCAATGTAAGCAATGCCGGATTTTATAACATCTGCGTTCTGCATAACAGTCCTCCTTTCCCGGGATATCTTTATTGTATCATATGAAGAGGACAAAAACATTTCCACGTTTGCGGAATTTTAATTTGAAAAAGTAATGAAATTTAACCTGTTCCCCCGCAAAATAAGTTCATGCCTAAATCATATCCATAAACCGCAAAAACTGCCTCAAATATATAAGCCGATTTTAACAGTCCTTCGGTCAAGAAAAACTTTTCAGACATATGAACCAAATCTGTGTAAAAGTCAAAGCAATATTTTTATCCCCACATTCCCAATATTTTTTCCGCACATTCCTCCGCCGTCAGATTCAGCGTGTCGACCGTCTCATCATACCCGTCCTGCGGATACAGATATTCATATGAAGCCTTAGCCGACCCCATACACCTGTCACCCCTTTCCCTCTCTCTTTTTTCAAGTTCACTCAAAGGGCACTCTGCCTTCACCTTAATAAATTCATACCCTCCCAGTTCTTCCCCCAGCTGCCTGTAAATCCTCTCACTTGTGATAACATGATCTATTATGACCCCATGACCGCCCTTTAAAATTTCAACAGCCCTTTTGCATATCAAAGGGTTTATATCAAAAACATCATCCTCATAAATGACCTTATCGGCGGACATTTTCAAAAATTCATCAATAGAAACTATCTCAAATTCCCCGTTTAACTTTTCCTTTAATGCCATAGCCAAAGCAGATTTCCCGCTGCTCGAAGCTCCGTTCAGTAAAATGACCCTCAAAATCATAAACCCTCCCAACAAAATCCTTACTCCGAAAAAAGCCTACCCGACCTGTTTCCCCTCGCCCGATCTCGTTGCCCTCTTTACACAGTAAAAGCAAGTCGGCACAATATACAGGCACGCCGCCACCCAAGCGGTCTGATCCGCATAACAAATAGCGGTGAACCCGTATAACGGCACTAAAAAATAACTTACAAATATCCTTGCTATCATCTCAATAAACCCCGAAAAAATCGCCCTGACCGAAAAACCAAGTCCCTGAGTCGTCATTCTGCAAACATTCAGAAACCCTATAGCAATGTAAAATAACCCCAGACACCGCAAATATTTTCCCGCAGCGTCCAGCACCGAGACCTCGCCGCCGTCCACAAAAATATTCGCTAAATTCCGCCCGAAGAATATCAGCACAAGCCCCGCCAAAGCCCCGTAACTCACCGAGACAGCTATCCCCTTAAAAAGTCCCTCTTTGATTCGCTTGTATTCACCCGCTCCCAGGTTCTGGCTGCAAAAAACCGAAACCGCCGTAGCCACAGCGTCAAAGGGACACATTATAAACTGCTTTATCCTCATTCCCGCCGTGAACCCCGAAATGTAAACACTGCCAAACCCGTTGTTTGCGGACTGCATGACCATGCTGCCAATGGCGGTTATAGAATATTGCAGCCCCATGGGAACGCCCATAAACAGCAGATTTTTCACATCATTTCCCGTTACTTTCACTTCTCTGTCGGGCAAAAGCTCCGAATATTTTTTCGCTCCGTAGCAAAGGCACAGAATGCCGCTTATGGCCTGCGCAGCAACAGTCGCCGCAGCAGCCCCGCCGCACCCCATTTTAAAGACAAGTATGAACACCAAATCAAGAACAATATTAAGTACCGTCGAAACCGCCAAAAACATAAACGGCGTCCTGCTGTCGCCCACCGACCGCAGAAGAGAAGCAAGCAGATTGTACAGCAGGCTGAACGGCAGTCCCATAAATATTATAAATAAATAACTGTAGGCATTCTTGTAAATGTCCCCGGGAGTTTTGAGGATATCCAGAATACGTCCGCACAGCGCTCCGCAAAGGGCAGTGACCATCACCGCAAAAACCGCCGTAATAATAAGCGCCCCTTTGATATACCTGCGCATTTTCCGCCTGTCCTCCGCCCCGAAAGCGGAAGCCACAGGCACGCCGAAACCCGCACAAATTCCAATGCAGAACCCCATAACCAGAAACTGCACACTGCTTGAAGCCCCCACCGCCGCCAGCGCACCGGAACCCAGTACCCTGCCCACGACCGCAGCGTCAATAATGTTATAGGTCTGCTGCAAAAGATTGCCCATAAGCAAAGGCAGCGCAAATTCAAATATCAGCCTCAGCGGATTCCCGCTCGTCATGCTTTTAGTCATATATATACCTTCCGCAAATATAAATTTTTTTCGTAATAACAATAAATTCCCCCGCCAAAGCCGGCCGCAGGCGGGGAATTTATCTTCAAAGCTATGCTTTCAACAAGCAGAGGGCGTGCTGCGCACACCGCCTAAGAGGCGGGAACCCTCTGCGGTTATAATCCTAAAGTCGTCATCGTCTCACCTTTGAATAATCCACAAAGCACATATTAAGGTCAACATCTCCCGCAATGCCGTCCACTCTGCCGTCCGAAGCATACTGCCACATAGCGAATTCATAAGGGAACTCTGGAATTTCCCGATACTCCGCCAGCCAGAAATCATATCCTCCCAGCTTTCTCAGATCCAGCTTCATCAGCGCCATTCTCTTGACGCTGTAGATCATCGGTATGTACCCCTCTCTCGCCACGCTGTTGCAGAACGCCATAGCACATTGATTGAGCATTTGCGAAGTTACCTTGTTCGTCCTTGCGCTCTCATCGCCCACTATCTCCCAGTCAAAAACCACCGGATACATCACTCTGTATCCCTCTATCTCATCCAGCAGCATTCGCGCCTCTTCCATGGCTTCCTCAACCGTTACCGCCTGTGAATAGAAGTAGACCCCTATCTCCAGCCCTGCGTCCAAAGCACCCTTTGCATATTCGTGAAACTTAGGGTCAATATTCAGCGAGCCTGTTTCATACCCTCTGTACCCCACTCTTATCATGGCAAAATCCACTCCGTCATTCTTGACAGCCTTCCAGTCAATATTGCCCTGATGGTAGGAAACATCCACTCCCGTAACAGTCTGCCGCACCCCGTCCACATCATAATGCTTGTAGCCGTTTTCCCGAACAATGTTGTTAAAATCCAGATTATGCCTCGGCACATCCGTCAAAGGCGACAGCCATATGTCTCCGTATGTAAGATCATCCAGAATAACAGCGTCCCCATCGTCGTAATATTCATAGACCCTCGAGGCCTGAGCCGATATGTATTCCTCATCCTCCTTGACCGTCTTTTTCAGCAGTATCACCGTCACCGCCAGTATCACAATGCAAACCGCCTCGGCAATTATCAGGATCTTTTTGTAGTCTCTGTCAAACACCTTTTCCCGCTTTTTGTAGTCCTTGTCGGGCAAAGGCGGCAGATTTTTTATCTCATCCATAAATTCATGGTGTTTCCCAGGCGTTCAGACGGGAAACACATTTTCTCCTTTCAAAGCATTTTTTCCCGAAAAAACCTACATTCCAAAAATACGGCAGGAAAAAGCTTCCCGGGAAAATCCGTCAATAAAAAGCCATATATTTATATTATAACATATTTTTCGTCCTTTGTCATCAATTAAAGCCTTAAATTCCCACGTGAATTTGCACAAAATAAATCATATTTTTTTGTAATTTTTTAATAGTAAACAAAAATCGCCACAAAAAAACTTCATCAGCCTACAACTCAACCGACGAACAGAACTGCCTCCGCCGCCGCTTTGTAA
>CAMWIR010000073.1 GCA_947174365.1 uncultured Ruminococcus sp.
ATATTGAATTATGTAAACGTTTTAGCAAAATTTACAAAATATTACGAGTTTATGAAAACAATTTCGTGATTTATATAAATTATACAAACCCGGAGTGAATATCAGCAAAAATAAAAGGCATAATACACTAAAGAAACAAAAACCAAACATGGGATTTGTGCAAAGTTTATTACATTAACAGAATATCTTTGGCAAAAATGACGCTTTGACAATTTTCTCTTGACATCGGATAAAATTGCCAATATAATTATTTCAGCAGAGGAAATGTTACGGTTTTACAAATTTTTTTAGGAGGAAACTTTATAATGAACAGAAAATTTATAAGAGCAGCCGCTGCATGCGCTGCAATGGTAATGGCAAGCTCAATGCTCACAGCCTGCGGAGGCAATAAGGAGAGCAGCAATGAAACCGACACTGCTGCCACAACTCCCGCAGAGGGCGAGAACACTCCCTCGGGCGAAGGCAACAGCAGCCTCAGCGGTACAATCAAGGTGCTCCACCACCGCACAGACCGTGACCAGGACGGCACTATGGCAAAGCTGACGGAGGGCTTTAATGCGATTTATCCCAACGTTACCGTTGAGTATCAGTCATTCACCAACTATGCCGATGATATTGCCACCATGATGCAGTCGGATAATTACGGGGACGTTGTAATGACCCCGCAGGCGCTGAAAGTATCGGATCTGCCCAACTTCTTTGAGCCTTTCGGCGATTACAGCGAGCTTTCCGATACCTACTACTGGCTGGAGAATTACACCGTTGACGGCAAGGTCTATGCTCTGCCCACAGGCGGCACAGCCTCGGGAATCCTCTACAACAAAAGAGTCTGGGCAGACGCAGGAATAACCGACCTGCCTACTACTCCCGACGAATTTATTACTTGCCTGAGACGAATAGCCGAGAATACCGACGCTATCCCCTATTACACCAACTATAACGCAGGCTGGACAATAGTTCAGTGGCAGTCGCTGGTAGTGGGCGCTTCGGGAGACCCCGCCTATAATACACGACTGCTGACCGACAGAGAGGATCTTTTCCACGAGGGCAGCCCCTATAACGCAGTTTACGGCACACTTTTTGACATCTACTCTATCCCCGAGATACACGAGGAAGATCCCATGACAACCGACTGGGAGGGCTGTAAGCCTGCAATGGCACTGGGCAAGATAGGCACAATGGTAATGGGCTCATGGGCGATCTCCCAGTTCCAGGAGGCAGCGGTGAACGCAGGGGCAGACCCCGCAGATATAGGCTATATGCCTTTCCCCAATGCAATTGACGGAAAGATATATTCCGTGTCTTCCAACGACTATATGATGAGCATTAATAAAAATTCAGCAAATAAGGACGCTGCAATGGCATACGCAAGATGGTTCTGCACCGATTCGGGCTTTGCACAGGGCGAGGGCGAGATCTCGGGCGTAAAGGGTGCACCAATGCCCGAAACACTTTCCAGCTTTGACGAGCTGGGAGTAGAGCTGTTCGTGGAAACGCCTGCACCGGACGAGCTTATAGGCAAGTTTGATGAAATTGCAAAGTCGTCCGAGGTCGATCCTTGGGGTGACGCATCCACCAACTTCAAGTTCAGAATGGCGGAAGCCGCATTTGATGGCAAGGGCAGAGAGGAATTTGACAAGATAGCCGCTGATGTAAATGCAGCATGGGCGAAGAGCCGTGATGAGATACTGGGCTAAAGCTTGTAAAATTCCGTATGCACATTAAAGCTTTACAAGCGCACACACTCCACTTGGGTTTCCAAAGGGGGGGACCCCTTTGGCGGGTCAAGGGCAGCGCCCTTGCGGGGGACGGGGGGCGGAGCCCCCTCTGACGGCACGATGAAAATAAGCGCACAATGCAGCAAAGTAACCTATGCGCCGCCCGACGTCAAGAAAAGTGGTCAAGCAAACTAATGTCATACATTGCAATGTTACAACTACCAACAAACCCACGTCGGGCGGCGGTGCAGCATAGAGCGAGCGGCGAATGCCGTGCGTTCATGCTGCCGCCCGTAAGGGCGAAATATGTAACGACAGGCAGCATATCCCTCGCACATCAATTCAACATCTCCAAAAATTTCTTCATAGTTTCTCCTTAACGAAGCGGCAATGGGAGCAGTTCTGCAAGACATTCTCCCATTACCCGCTGCGTTACACTCCCCATACAAGGAGGTAAGATCACAATGGCAAAAACACTTTCCAAGGGCGGAAAGCTCAGCAGGTCATACATGGAAAAAATGCTTACCGTGTGCCTGTTCCTGCTCATTCCCACTGTCCTTCTGGTCATATTCACCTATATTCCCGCAGGAGAAATGATACGCTTCAGCTTCGAGGAAAGAGACCAGTTCGGTGCAAATGTGAAATTTATCGGGCTTGACAACTATAAAACCGTTTTCGAGACACCCGAGTATTTCGCAGCCTTTAAAAACAGCCTCTATTACCTTGCAGGCTCGTTTATCCAGCTGGGACTGGCGCTTTTCCTTGCAACCATACTCTGCTCGAAAATACGCTTCAGCAGCTTTTTCAAGGGCGTGCTTTTCTTCCCCTATATGATAAACACAGTAGCAGTAGCCCTTATCTTCCGCAGGTTTTTCCAAAGAGGGGACGGGGTAACCAATACCGACGGCGTGCTTAACTCCATTATCACCCTTTTCGGAGGCGAACCCGTAAAGTTTCTTTCCACAGCGGGACTTGTCAATATCTGCCTAGTGTTCGTTTCCATATGGCGGTATATCGGCTTTGACCTGGTAATGTTCATAGGCGCTATACAGTCGGTTTCCCCCGATATTTACGAGGCCGCCGACCTTGACGGGGCTAACCGCTTCCAAGTGTTCCGCTATATCATAGCCCCAAGCATACGCCCCATAATTCTTTTGCAGATGATACTTGCGGTAAAGGGCGCAATAAGCGTTTACGAAATTCCCTATATCGTCACAGGCGGACGTTTCGGGTCAAGCACTTTCGTAATACAAACCACGGAGACCGCCTTTAAATTCCAGAAGGTGGGACTTGCCTCGGCAATGGCAGTGGTGCTGTTCCTTATAATCGTTGCGGTCACTATTGTTCAGAAAATCGCATTCAAGGAGGAAAGGTAATATGGATAATGCCGTTAAAGCACCTGCAAAGCAGGATTACTCCGAGCAGAAATTTGTTGCGGGACTTATGAACTTTCTCAAATATGCGGTGCTGGTAATAGCCTGCCTTGTAGTGCTTGTGCCGCTGGTGGTGGTGTTCTTCGGGTCGTTTAAGAATAACAGGGAATTCCTTTCCTCAAATGTGTTCGCCCTGCCCACTTCAATAGAATGGAACAACTACAAAACCGCCTTCATTGACGGCAAGGTGCTGTTAGGACTGCGCAACACAGTCGTGATAATCATTATTTCCTGCACGGGCACTATAATCACGGGAACTATGACCGCCTATGTTTTGCAGCGGTTCAATACACTTTTCGGCAGGGTGCTCAAAGCCGCATTTCTCCTTGCCACCCTTTTCCCCTCAATTTCCATGCAGGTGACTGTTTACAGGATAATGAACCGCTTCGGGCTTGTAGGCACAATGGCAGCGCCCATAATCCTTTATATCGGCACGGACATAATCTCCATTTATATTTTCATGCAGTTTCTCGACAACATTTCCTATTCACTGGACGAAAGCGCAATTATAGACGGGGCGAATTATTTTACGGTTTTCTTCCGCATAATACTTCCCCTCTTAAAACCCGCCATTGCAACGGTGCTGATAATCAAGGTTATTTCCATTTACAATGATTTCTACACCCCCCAGCTTTATATGCCGCAGGAGGAACTGTCGGTGGTCTCAACATCTCTTTACCGGTTTATGGGGCCTTACGGCGCAAAGTGGGAGATAATTTTTGCGGGGATAGTTATTATCATAATCCCCACGCTGATAATTTTCCTTACTCTGCAAAAGCAGATATATGCGGGACTGGTGAACGGTTCTGTTAAAGAATGATCTTTGCGGTCTCCCTCATTATGAGGGGGATCATTCTTTTTTCACGTCTAAAATGTCCTCATACTTTGCTCCCAGTATCTCTTTTATCAAAATGATCTCATCGGGGTATAAATGCCGCTGCCCCACCTCTATCTTTGCCACCGAGCTGCGGGTTATGTCGCAGCCGTTCACTTGTAGCTTTGCCGCAAGCTGGTCTTGGGTCATTTTCTTCTGCTTTCTGAGCCTGCGCACATTATTCCCTATTCTTTTGTCGATTTCTTTGTTCATTTTATATAAATTCTCCTTTGCGTTTTGCACTTATATAGGTGCAAAAATCCATTGACATTATTATATACCTGTGATATAATAAAATTGCACCTATACAGGTGCAATTCGCAATGTGGTTGGAGATTTTGAAAAATGATAGGAAAATTGTCCGCAGCGGTTTTCCCGATGACTGCCGCTATATCGGGAGGGGCTTTTTTAAATTTGTTAATTTACGTTTTAATACAGTCGCTGACCTGTGTCATATATATGATTTAAATAACTCCCCCTGCTGTATCATTCCGATACAGCAGGGGGTCATCAATTTATGCCTTATATCTTAACATCATTTGCAGGATAATATGCCGTCATTCCGCAAAAATCAATCGTTATCTTAAAATCGGCAATATCCTCGTTAGTGCAGATTATCTTTACACGGCTAAGAACGGCGGTTTCCGCAGGCGTGAGAAGCTTCGACAGATATGTGGGGTCAAGGGTGCGGCTTTTTGTATCGTAGCCCTCGCAGCCGTCGGTAAGCGGGTAGCCGTACACCTCCTGCACTGTAACATAGGTAAGGGTATTTGTATAAAAGAGCTTTGCCTTTTCCGTGAAATATTTCAGAAGCTGCGCCTTTACATCTTCAAAGGAGGGATCGGAGCTAAGCTGCGGGTTTTCCTCTATCAGCCTCACCGCTGCGGCGTATCGGTAAATGGCTATATTTTTTTCCACATCTTCAAGCAGCAAGGCTGCTTTGGTATATCCTCCAACAGGAGCTGTAACAGGGTCTAAAACAATATCCTCGGCAGGGTATACTGCCCTTGTGCCGAAAATTTCAACGGATACGCCGAAATCCATGTAATCCCCGTTTGAGCTGCATGATATTGTAACACGGTCAAGGGCTGCCTCTTCCTCATAAGTCAAGAGGTCCGAGAGATATGATGCAGACAGCCTGCCGTTTGCGTCAAGCATAGCCTCCACGTCGTTTCCCTGGGTTTCCTGCCGTGTAATGAATGTGGCTGTTTTTGAATAATAGCCTTTGGCAACCTCCGTGTAATGTATGAGAAGCCGAGTTTTAGCCTTGTCAAAGGAGGGGTCGGCGCATAGCTGTTCATTTTCCTCAATAAGCTGCACCGCCTTGCCGTACTCGAATAGGGCAAGATGATTTTCTATCTTCTCTCTAAGCTCGGAAAGCTCGTCATTATCCTGCCCGATCGGCAATAAATCGGTTTGTGCAGCGGTGCTTTCGTCAATTTTATCCGTTTCTGTGATTGGGTCTTGGGTATCGGGAAACTCCTCATTATCCTGCTCGGTTGTTCCTATGTCTGTCGAGGCAGCCGTGTTGTCTTCAAATATGTCCGTTTCTTCGCTTGTGTCCCCAAAATCGGAAAATCCCGCATTATCCTGTTCGGGAGTCTCTATATCTGTCGAGGCAATGGTGCTTTCGTCAATAATATCCGTTTCTTCACTTGGTGCTTGGGAAGAAGTATACCCGCAGGAGCAAAGTAAAACCGCCGCTGCTGCCGATAAAAGAATAATTTTTTTCATGCTGCTATCCTCCTTTTTTTGATTTACAGTATCACCGATTTAAATTGGTAATAGGCTGCATTTTCACAAAAGGGCTGTTACGGTTTGCACTGCAACAGCCCTTTCTTGCCTCTTGCTTCTTAAAAGAAACCGCAAGTTAAGCAAATATTAATCTAACTCTTGCCTCTGTTAGCCGAGTCTTGCCTCGATCTTATCCAGCTGATCCCACAGCGCCTGAGGAACGTGTCCGCCCTTGTCGGAAATGTCCTCCTTGTAGTATCTGCGCATTTCTGCGATCTCCTTCTTCCAGAGATCGTTGTCAATGTGAAGCAGCTCGTCCATTATCTCGGAAGTAACCTCGTCCTCAATACCGGTGAGGTTGATATCCTCTTTCTTGGGCAGGTAGCCGATAGGAGTTTCAACAGCGTCGATCTTGCCCTCGCAGCGCTTGATGATCCAGTCGAGAACTCTCATGTTATCGCCGAAGCCGGGCCAGATGAAGTTGCCGTCCTTATCCTGCTTGAACCAGTTTACATTGAAGATCTTGGGAGCCTTGTCGCCAAGCTTCTCGCCCATTTCCAGCCAGTGTGCCCAATAGTCGCCTACATTGTAGCCGATGAAAGGCTTCATAGCCATGGGGTCGTGACGGAGAACGCCTACTGCGCCTGTAGCCGCAGCAGTTGTCTCGGAGGATACGGCAGAGCCCATATATGTGCCGTGTACCCAGTCAAAGGACTGATATACAAGAGGAGTTGTGGAAGCTCTTCTTCCGCCGAAGATCATAGCGGAAACAGGCACGCCCTTGGGATTGTTGAACTCGGGAGATACGCAGGGGCAGTTCTCAGCGGGAGCTGTAAATCTGGAGTTGGGGTGAGCCAGCTTCTGAGGCTTGCCGTCTGCGCCCATAACGGAAGTGAACTCCTTGCCGTTTACCTTTGCGCCCTTCCACTCGGTAGCGTCCTCGGGAGGATTCTTATCCAGACCTTCCCACCAAACGGTGTTGTCCGCATTGTTCATGGCAACGTTGGTGAAGATAGTGTTCTTCTTTGTGGATGCAAGAGCATTGTGGTTGGACTTGTCGTTTGTACCGGGAGCAACGCCGAAGAAGCCGTTCTCGGGGTTGATAGCATAAAGTCTGCCGTCGTCGCCGGGCTTCATCCATGCAATATCGTCGCCTACAGTGAATACCTCATAGCCCATATCCTTGTAAACAGCGGGAGGAATGAGCATTGCAAGGTTGGTCTTGCCGCAGGCGGAGGGGAATGCTGCTGTAATGTACTTGATATCGCCGTCGGGCTTCTTAACGCCCAGAATGAGCATATGCTCAGCCATCCAGCCCTCGTTCTTGCCCTGATAGGAAGCAATACGCAGTGCAAAGCACTTCTTGCCCAGGAGAACGTTTCCGCCGTATGCGGAGTTAATGGACCAGATAGTGTTGTCCTGAGGGAACTGTACAATGTATCTGTTCTCGGGATCAACATCTGCCTTGGAGTGCAGGCCTCTTACAAAGTCGTTGGACTCGTCGCCCAGATTCTCGAAAGCCTGTGCGCCCATTCTTGTCATGATGTTCATGTTGAGAACAACATAAATGGAGTCGGTGATCTCCACGCCCACCTTAGCAAGAGGCGAGCCGATAGGACCCATGGAATAGGGGATAACATACATTGTTCTGCCCTTCATAACGCCGTCATAGAGCTTTGAGAGCTTTGCATACATCTCGGCAGGATCGCACCAGTTGTTGGTAGGGCCTGCCTCTTCCTTTGTGGGGGTGCATATAAAGGTTCTGTCCTCAACGCGGGCAACGTCGTTGGGGAGAGTTCTGTGATAAAGACAGCCGGGAAGCTTTTCTTCATTTAATCTGTACATTTTGTCCCTGTCGCCGTCGGGGAGGGCGCAAACCTCATCGGTAAGAGCCTTGAGCTGCTCTGCCGAGCCGTCGATCCATACAACCTTGTCGGGCTTGGTCAGTGCGACCATTTCGTCAACCCACTTGAGCACGTTAGGATTTTTTGTAAGTGACATATCTAAACAAACTCCTTTATATTAAATTTTTCCGGAAGATCTCCGCAAAAAAGCTTCCGACCGCCAATTTGCCGGCTTGCCGGTATGTATGCCGCAGAACTTTTTATCGAGATCCCCTTGAAATTTTTTCATAATATAATTATACCCTAATTTTCATTTTCTGTCAAGCACTTTAGAAAATTTTCCTACTAGGGGCAAGAAATCAAGAAGCAAGAGGCAAGATCCGGGGATTTGTTTTTTGCGCGACGAGTATAATAACCGTAATATGTTCGGTTTCGGCTAAAATTTTATTCTTACTAAAAAATATGCCCAGCACAAATTGCATTATGCTAATAATCTTGCTAAACTTTTTAACCGAAATTAAATTCATCCATGACCTCCCCTTTACGTGAATACCAAACGACCCTGTCAGATGACTCCCATTTTATATTTCCCATACAAAAGCTGTAAAACCACTCATCGGGAGGCGTGATCTGCTTGACATTACTGTACAGCAGATCATTTCCGTTATATACCTCAAAGGTAAAATCAATATATCTGACTTCGTGATGTACCGTTACAAGCGCACGCTTTTTCCCCCTTTTTTTCTGCTGCCATACCCATGTGTTGTTGTAATCGCTGTTTCTTATTATGTCCGCACATTTTTCAAATTCTTCATAAGGATAGCCCGATATATCCGAAAATTTTTTCAGTCCTGTCATTAACAGCTCCAGTGTCCTTTGCTTTTTATCATGATCGTCTGAATCAATAAGCTCCTTATGATCAAAAAATATCCTTATCTCACATACTCCGCCGACGGTCATGATTTCTCTGTATGTCTGCCTGTTTGTCAGAATAACTGTCAGCTTCCAGAAATCGCCAAGCTGCACTTTCGGAAAAAGCCTTTGAAAATATGCGCATATACACCTTGTTTCCTCAACCGTTTTATTGTACAAAGCACGGCGAATATCTATGTACCATTTCTTCTCGGCGTCTTCATATGACAAATTTTCTCTCAATGCAATTTCCTTGACCTCATTATCGGGAGGGAGTATATCCACTGCGATCTCAAACTCTTTTATATACATATTATCACACCTTTACATCTTTGATAGTATAATACCACATTTTCCTTATCCTGTCAACGTGATTTATTACTTATGCCGCCCATTAATAATGTAAAACAAAATTTATCTCTCCTCTAAAAATTTTTTCAATACCCCCTTGACAAACTTAAATACAAGTGCTATAATGTGTATAATGTATATATACAATTTTAGAGGTATGCCATGGATATAATAATAAGTAATTCGTCGGGGGAGC
This sequence comes from uncultured Ruminococcus sp., assembly GCA_947174365.1. GTDB lineage: Bacteria > Bacillota > Clostridia > Oscillospirales > Ruminococcaceae > Huintestinicola. The sequence goes on from CAMWIR010000073.1 coordinate 9,063, forward strand.
CGATCTACGAGCAGATATGCAGCCAGATAAAGGGGCATATTTTAAGCGGGCGGCTGAAAGAGGGAGACGCACTGCCCTCTATGCGTGTGCTGGCGGGGCAGCTGCGGATAAGCGTTATCACCACAAAGCGGGCTTATGAGGAGCTGGAGCGGCAGGGGTTCATCGAATCATACACAGGCAAGGGCAGCTTTGTAAAGGCGCAGAATCCCGGATTTATGCGGGAAGAAATGCTGCGGCAGATAGAAGAGCTGCTGGGCAGTGCGTGCGCAAAGGCGGGGCAGTGCGGCGTTACCTTGGATGAGCTTTGCGAAATGCTCAGGCTTATCTATGAAGAGAATGATCTGTAAAGATCCACTTGAAAGGAATGATAATTATGATAGGCTACAAGAATGCTATAGAAATAGAGGGGCTTACAAAAAAATTTGACGGATTTACCCTGTCGGATATAAGCTTTAACGTCCCCCGAGGAAGTATTATGGGCTTTATCGGGCAGAACGGTGCAGGGAAAACCACCACCATAAAGGCGATACTCAACATAATCAAAGCGGATAAGGGAAGCATAAAAATTCTGGGCGAGGATCACATAAAGGACGAGATCGACATAAAGGAGCGTATTTCGGCGGTATTTGACGAACTGCCCTTTCATGATGATTTCACGGCTAAAAATCTCGATGTTATACTGAGGCACATTTACGAAAACTGGGACAAGAATGAATTTGCCTCCATGCTTGACCGCTTTGCCCTGCCGAGAAACAAGAAAATAGGCAAATTCTCCAAGGGCATGAAAATGAAGCTGCAAATTGCCTGCGCCCTTTCCCACAAGTCGGAGCTGCTTATAATGGACGAACCTACCACGGGACTTGACCCGGTGGTCAGAAATGAGATACTTGATATTTTTCGCGAATATATCCAGGACGAGAACCACAGCATTTTAATGTCCTCCCACATTACAGGCGACCTTGAAAAGATATCCGACAGCGTGACCTTTATCGACAAGGGCAGGCTGCTGATAAGCGGTTACAAGGACGACATCCTTGAAAGCCACGGGATAATAAAATGCGGCAAGGAGGATTACAAAAAAATATCCTCCGAAGATATAATAAGCGCACGCCTCAGCGATTTCGGGGCGGAGGTAATGATCTCGGATAAGGTGGAATGCCGTGAAAAATATCCGGGACTTGTTATGGATAATGCCACGCTGGAAGAGATCATGCTCTTTTATGTTAATGAAGAAAAGAAAGAGTGGAAATAAGCTTCTCACCTCTTACCTCTCACATCTAACCTCTTAAAAGGAGTACACTTATTATGAATAAACTTAAAGGCCTGGTTTTAAAGGACTTGTATCTGCGGCGCAAAAACCTTATTCTGGGCGGTCTGCTGTTTCTTATGGTTTTTATACTGTGTTCCTCGGTCTGCCTCAGCTGCGATTACGGAAATCTGGCACGGGCGGAAAACTACGACCGGGGTAATCTTACCATGATGGTCTATACCGTCACCACATTTGCTCTTATGTGCTTTGTAAGCAATGGCAGCAGCACGGGAGATAATAAATGCCGCTGGCAGCTTTTCGAGTACACCCTTCCCCTGTCTCCCGAAAAGATAGCAATCCTGCGACTGGGGCTGATCTTATCCGCAAATATCTTTTCCTATATCCTTTCCCTTACCGCCTCCGCCATTGTATGCGCCTGCGGCAGGCTGGACTTTACAAGGGATATGTTTGAAAATATCACTGCTGCCGCTCTTTGTATGTTCATCTTTACCGTTATTCTCAGCGCACTGATGATAAAATACAAAGACCCTCAGAAAGCCTCTGCTCACCTTATGACAGTGTTCGTAATAATATATATCCCCGTAATGGCAATAGTTATGAACCGTGTAAACGAAATAGGCAAGGCGCACCCCGATCTGTTCGACGAACAGCAGGAGGAACTTCTGAAGGAAATGTTCCTGGATCCGCTGATGAATGTAAGAAGCGCACTCTTCCCCTTTACAGTGCTTATTTATGCCGCCGTCATTGTCTGCGGTTATCTGCTGTTTGTAAAGCTTATAAAAAGGAGGGAAAACTAATGTGGGGACTTATTTATAAAGAGCTTGTACAGGGGCGAAAAAACATAATATCCATAATCATCAGCGAGGGCGCAATGTCCCTGCTGATGCTCATGCCGAGCCTTTTGGGGGAGGATTCCGACCTTGTTTCGGAAATAATCCCGCTTTTAGGAATTTTTGTCTACATCTTAATGTTTCTGATAATCTCCATGCTATGCGTCGGTTTTTTTGAAATGGACGAAAACAAGCGGTGGGTGTATTTCATAGCCTCCACCCCCGCCACTGCGGCAGGACAGGTGCGAACGAAATATCTCTGCACATTTATAATGTACACTCTGCTGCTGGGCTGGAGCTTTGCGCTGTCAAAGATAGTAGCCGCAAAGGGCTTTCAGATAAGCTTCGTCGTACCCCTGGGGCTTTACTTTGCAATGCTTTTTGTCCATGCTGTCGAGTTTCCCTTCATAGTGCGGTTCGGCAGTAAGGCGGGCAGCTTGGTAAAAACCGCAATCGGACTTCTGGCAATGCTCATAGGCGTAGAATACGCCCTTTTCGGCGACATCAGCGCATTTGAGAATACGGACGAAATTTTCGACCTCCTGTCCAGACTCGGCAAGGCAGGAGTAATAAGCGGAGTCACTTCAATGCTGGTCATGGCATTCCCTTTTGTGGCATTGTCAATGTACCTTTTCTCCTGCGAAATTTCCGCAAAACTTTATTTAAAGGGCGCAGAGGATTACTGATAAAAAACGGAGGCAGGGTCATTATGATCCTGCCTCTTAAAAATCATATCACTTTATTTCGGGTCCGTTGTACTCGTCATCATCATGCTTTTTCTCAAGATCGACTTTGCCGACGCTGTCCATGCCTATTTCATCCATAGACCCGGGCTGTGCGGAATAGGGTGCGTTCTGATTGTAGCCTTGATTTTGGTTATACCCTTGGTTTGGATTGTATCCCTGATTTTGGTTATATCCTTGATTCGGGTTATACCCTTGATTCGGGTTATACCCTTGATTCGGGTTATACCCTTGATTCGGGTTATATCCTTGGTTTGGATTATATCCTTGGTTTGGATTATACCCTTGATTCGGGTTATATCCCTGTGTCGGATTATAACCCTGTGGATAGGGCTGCTGCCCGTTAAATCCACCGCCCATAAATCCGTTTACATTGCCGCTGAAACCGGGCAGCTCATAGTACGAGGCGATACCCATAGCAAGCGCCTTTTCCCTCATGCAGCAGTAGAATTCGCATACGGTGGCATTGTAATAGGGCTGTATAAAAATCATGCCTATTACGGTAATGCTGCCCAGTATACTCCACCCGATAAATGAAAGCCCCAGCACAAAGAAATTCATCTTCTCCCCGTCCATGGTGCGGCGGCTTATTTCAAAAGCCCGCTCCAGAGGAATATCGGGATTTTCAGCCACAATATAGGGCACAAGGATATACTCATATGTCTTGATTATCCCCGGAACAATAAACAGCAGCGACCAAAGGAAGATCTTCAGATTCATCACGAACATTGCCTTGACAATAGCAAGAAATTTTCCGCTGCCAAAGGCATAAAACAGATTGTTAAGGCTAACGTTGCCGCCTCTTGCCTCCAGATAGAACCTGTTATGCCCAACTCTCACAGGCATTCCCACAAAAGCGGAAAATGCGCACGCCACAAGTATTATCACCAGAAATATTCCTATAAACGCAGCAATAAAGCCGTTGTAGATTTTTTCCGCCGAAGCGCCGTCAAAGAAATCGTCAAAATCATATGAGTCGTCATAGTAATCATCGTAATCGTCATAATCGTGATAATTACTGCTGCCATAGCTGTCATCCTCATACATTTCCTCTATCATATCGGAAAAATCATCGCTGTCATAGCTGTTGCGAGTGGAAATGGAGGCTCCGTTTCCTGCGCCCAGTATTCCCGCAATTATCCCCGCAACGACCGCTATCCAGTAAAAATTTTTAAGCACCGCCTTGGCGTTCTGCTTTAACTGACTTATTGTCCACATAATAACCCTCCGTTAACTTATTGTAAAAAGCAGCGATAATAACCGCCGTATCCCCGTAAATGCCGTAAATCCGACAAGCACAACACCGCCTGACAAGATATGTACATTTCTCTGTATCATTATATCACAGCCGCATTTAAAATACAAGGTTCTTTTGATTAGAATACAATTAAAATTCCCTTAGAATTTTTAATCTTGATCTTATTTGTCATCATCTCCAATGCCTATGCCCAGTCCGGAGGTGTCAATGGAATCCATATCCCGATATTCTCCCGGAGCTTGGGCAGGAGTGCTTTGATAAGCGCTTCCCGCCTCCGCATTATCGGTTTTCCTCGAAGTCCCGTTCACGGAATTGTATCCGCCGAGGTTATTCCCCGACTGAGACGGCTGCGTTGGGAAGCTGTCCGAAAACCCAGTGCCCCGCCCGTCAAGATCCGCACTTCTGCCCTCCTGCCTTTTATACCATAAAACCATACCGACGCACCCGACTATACCTATTGCAAGTATAACAATGCTCATTGTCATTGTGGTTGAAGAAGCGCCCGCTACCTGATATGTTATCATATAGGGACATATCATAGGCTCGATATCCTCTCGGGTCATTTCATCGTCAACCTCGTAAAACCAGTCATAGAAATAGCCCATAAGCTCCCCGTCAAGCTTTGATATCTTGCCGGTAATATGAAACTCTGTCCAAACAGCGGGTTCTTCCCCCGTTACCAGATATTCCCAGTATTCGTCGATCATTTGTCCCGCTTTTTCCGCAAGCGCAGTGTTGCCTATGCACAGTGCGGCATACTGAGGAACGTCGCTGTCGTAGGTTGCTTCCAGAGGCAATATGTAATAATGCTTCGATACTCTCTCGCTGTGCTTTATACCCAGAGTCTGTTGGTATTCCTCCTCATAAGCAAATTCGTCCAGCAGATCGTGAACCGTTCCCTCTACGAAACGCCCCTCTATAAAATCAAGCTCGGTCATTTCGTTAAAGTCGGTAAC
>CAMWIR010000074.1 GCA_947174365.1 uncultured Ruminococcus sp.
CCATAAGAGCGAAAATGGAAAAGGGCAAGCTTACCGCCACAGGGCTTGACAGCGTGGAATTTATGATCTCCGCCAATGCAGGGGAGGAGCTAAAGCCCCTTTCCAAAATAGCCTCGGGAGGCGAGCTTTCTCGGATAATGCTGGCGCTTAAAAACGTTATCTCAGAAAAGGACGATGTTCACACTCTTATTTTTGATGAGATAGACACGGGAGTCAGCGGCAGGGCAGCCCAGAAAATAGGTATTAAGCTTGCGGAGGTCTCCCGTAAGCAGCAGGTGATATGCGTTACCCATTTATCTCAGATGGCAGTAATGGCGGACAATCATCTGCTGATAGAAAAGCAGACCAAAAGCGGACGAACCTACACGCAGGTCCGTCAGCTGGACAGCGACGGGCGCAAAAATGAAATAGCCCGCATTATGGTAGGAGAAAACATCACCGACACAGCCCTTAAAAATGCTGCCGAAATGCTCTCGGAGGCAGAGGACAGAAAGGTAAAAATGAAATGAATCTGATAGACGATATAATACGCCGTATCGAGCCTCCCGATATAAGAAAATTTTATAAGATACACAGGGAGCTTGCAAACTTTTTCGTCCACAGCGCCGTAAAAATAAACGACGGACATTACGACCGCTTTCTTACTGCAAGGGAGGACGGCAGACAAATTCCCGTGAGGGTCTACCCTCCCATGAACATATCCCCCAAAAGGCGGATAATCCTCTTTTTTCACGGAGGCGGCTGGGCGGTGGAGAATATCGACCGCTATCATAAGGTGTGCAGGCAGCTTGCGGCAATTTCGGGAAGCTATGTTATTTCCGTGGAATACCGTCTTGCCCCCGAGAATAAATTTCCCGCAGGTCTTAAGGATTGCTATGAGGCGGCAAGACAGGTATTTGCGGGAGCGGCAAAGCGTGGGATCCACGGCCGCAACATCATTCTCACAGGTGACAGCGCAGGGGGAAATCTTGCAGCGGCAGTCTCCCTTGCTTCCCGTGAGCGGGGAGAATTCCGCGTTCGCAGACAGATGCTTATTTACCCCGCAACCGCCTGCGAATATGAGGAAGATTCTCCTTATGCTTCCGTTCATGAAAAGGGAAAGGGATACATACTCACAACCGAAAGAATGCGCGGATATCTCGAGCTTTATCTTAAATATCCTGCCCAGAAAAACAACCCCTATGTCGCCCCTATCAAGGCGGAAAGCTTTGAAAAATATCCTGCCACACTTATTATCACAGCGGAAAACGACCCTCTGAGGGACGAGGGCGAGGCGTTCGGGAAAAGGCTTTACAAAGAGGGCTGCGACGTTATGGCATTTCGCATAAAAGGCGCATATCACGGCTTTTTCGGCACGGACTTACAGCGCAGTCCCGACGCCCGCAAGGCGGTAAGCATGATGATGTATTTTATAGGACTTACGGATTAAAAAATTGTCTTAACGAGGGTGATGAAAAATGCTTTTTACCAATAAAGAAAAGGACGCTGCATGGAGCAGGCTGGACAATGCGGCAAAAATATTTCCATCCACCGTGGAAAAGTCGGATACAAGGGTCTTTCGGTTTTCCTGTGAGCTGGAGTTTCCCATAGACAGGGATATTTTGCAGCGTGCCGCAGTTGAGGCGGCAGAAAGCTACCCCGGTTTTAACGTGGTCATGAAAAAGGGACTTTTCTGGTATTATCTGGAGCGGTGCGATGAAAAAGTAAAGGTCACCCAAGAGGATCTTCCCGTATGCGCCGCTCTTTACGAGGAGGAGCACATAGGGCTGCTCTACCGTGTGTCCTATCTGCGCAACAGGATAAATCTGGAAATGTTCCACGTTCTCACAGACGGCACAGGTGCTTTGGAGCTGCTTAAAACCATAGTTTACAGATACCTTATTTACGCCTGTCCCGAAAAATTCGGAGATGAACCGCCCTTTCTTGACAGCGGTGCATCCTTTGCCCAGAAAAGCGCCGACAGCTTTTCCAAATATTACGACAGCAGTCTAAAGGGCAAAAAACGCACTAAAAACATCAAGGCATTCAAGCTCAGAGGCGACAGGCTGGATAACAACGGAATGTCGGTAATAGAGGGCTTTGCCTCAGTAAAAAGCGTTATCGAAGCCGCTCATAAATATAATTCCACCCTTACGGTTTTTCTCACCGCTCTTTATATAAAGGCGCTAAGCTCGGAAATGCCCTTGTCGGGGCGGAAAAAGCCTGTGGCGATAAATATCCCCGTAAATCTGCGTCCGTATTTTCCCTCGGAAACCGCCAAGAATTTTTTCGGAATGATCTCTGTGTCATACCGTTTTGACAAGCAGCCCGACGATCTGGAGTCTATAGCGGCATATGTTAAGGAATCCTTTGAAAAGCAGCTTACAAGAGAAAATCTTGCCTTGCGTATGAACAGCCTTGCCTCGCTGGAGCATAATCCCATAGCCCGCATAGCCCCCTTGCCACTGAAAAACGAGGTACTTAAAATTGCCCGCCACATAAGTCTTAAAAGCGAGACCTCGGTCATATCCAATGTGGGGCGGATAAAAATGCCCGAGGAATTTGACGGGCTTATAAAGCGCTTTTCCGTAATAGTCAGCACACAGAACATACAGCTGAACATCTGTTCCTACAACGATACCCTGCAAATGGGCTTTACCTCTTCATTTGCAGCCTCCGACGTTCAGCGCGAATTTTTCCACCTGCTCACAAGCCATGAAATAGCGGTAACTGTAAGAAGCAACGACAGCTATTAGAAGCAGGAATTCAAGAGCAAGAGGCAAGACGTTCAGCGTCTAACCTCTTACCTCTGATATCTAACATCTGAAAAGGAGCGATCGCATATGCAATATTGTCGAGGCTGCAAGGTAAGCGTAGACGGCAAAAAATCCCGCTGCCCTCTTTGTCAGGGAGAGCTTACGGGAGAGCCCGAGGAGGAAATGTATCCCGCCTTTGCGCCCCCCCGTTTCGGAAGTTCATTTATAGTAAAGCTTATCTCCTTTATCGCCATTTCCGCAGGGATAATCTGCCTTGTTACCGATTTTCTCCTGAGCGAACGGCTCAGCTGGTCGCTTATCTCCGTGGCGGGGATAATCTGCGCATGGATAACCACCACGGTCGCCGTCACCTACCGCAAAAGGGTGCTCAAGAACATTACATGGCAGCTGTTTCTCATAACCGTGCTGTCGGTCGTATGGGACAGGTTCACGGGCTGGCACGGCTGGTCGCTGGATTTTGTGCTGCCCTGCGCCTGCGTGTGCGCCACAGGGTCGATACTGCTGCTGGCAAAGCTGCTGAAAATGAAAACGGGGCAGTATCTGCTTTATATGATAATCGGCGGCTTGTACGGACTGCTGCCTTTCGGCTGCATTGCCGCAGGGCTTGTGAATATAAAATATCCCTCGGTGATATGTTCGGGAATAAGCGCAATTTTCATTGCTGCCCTGCTTATTTTCAGGGGCAGAAGTACCAAGGCGGAAATGGAACGCAGGCTGCATTTGTAGAGGTTAGAAGTAAAAGGTAATAAGGAGATGCCATTTAATGGATTTCGTAGGTATGCTCATAGGAGTGATTTTGGGGTTGCTGGCTTTTGATGCGGCAAAAGAACGCAGGGAGATAGACCGTGATATTTCCGATACGGTGAAGGACCGTAACGACAGTTACAGCCAAAGAAAAAACAGCGGCAGCAGAGGGGGCTTGTCACAGTCGGGCGATACAAAAATGTCGGGCAGTTCCATAACACTGAACGGTCAGAAAGCCGTGCTGTCTCCCGAAAATACCACGAAAAGGGCGGGCAAAAGCGGCCTGCCGCCTGTGTCCGACAATGCCGTCCGTCCCGTTCCCGCAAAGCCCGATATGGACGTTCCCGATTATTTCACTCCCTATGAGGGAGCGGATATGACCTGTGCGGAAGCAGACGCAGCGGGCTTTGAATTTGTGGGCGCAGACAGATATCACGGCGTTGATTTCTGGCTGAGCGTACAAATTTCCAAGCGGCGGGATAGTAACGAAGAAATTTTCTATGTTCATAAGGGGCAGTATAACGGCGCAGGGATTCCCGGCTGCGCCGTAACAGGCTGGCACGGCAGCGATGAGATCGTAAAAGTCCCCCGCAGCATTAACGGCAGACCTGTTGTGAAGATAGAAACACGGGCTTTTTTCGGAAATGAAAAAATCCGTGAAATTTATCTGCCCGATTCGGTAATTGATATAGGCAGGAGTGCCTTTTTCTGCTGTCACAGCCTTACCTATGCCCGACTTTCAAAAAGCCTGGCGCACATAGGAAAGGATGCTTTCTTCCATTGCACGGCTCTGGAAAGGGTATATCTTGGGGGAGTGCGTGTTGTTGACGAATATGTCTTCAGCAACTGTCGGCAGTTGACCTCTGTAAAGCTTCCGGAAACCGTAGAGCTGTTGGGTGGTTTTGCTTTTTCCGCTACAGGTCTGAAAAAATTGTATTGGAATGAAATAATTCATGCGGAGGACAGAGTGCTTGAGGGCACTCCGTATATAAAAAATAACAGCGTTGTTCTCTTGGGGGATTGTCTGCAAAAATGCTGTTTGAAAAATGTTGGCGAAATCATTATAGACAACTCCAAAATCAAATCAATAGCCGCCCGCTGCTTTGATGAATCGGTTGCTCGCAAGGTGATCCTGTCGGATAACGTCCGTGAACTTAAAGGCGCTTGCTTTTGCACACGCAGGGACGGCAGGATAGATGAAATTTACGCCCCGGGGCTGTGGAAATTCGGAAATGACTGTTTTAGCCACGGTCAAAAAATTACGGTTTCCGGAGAGGCTGAATATGTTACTGAGAATATGGCTGCCACAGGCTATCTTTATATTGATGAAAGATCCTTCAGGCACACTCAAATGGAAAAGCTTTATCCCGGGGGCAACAGCGATAATCCATGCGTCTGCGTTATGGTGCGGAATATTCTTGCACGGGTGGAATTAAGGCAAAGCTTTGCAGGCAGCGATGTTTCCCGTGAAATTCTTACCATTTCCGAGGACGGCAGTACACTTATAATGGACGACCGTGTGCAGTACACTGCTGCAAGACATATCCCGAATTTAGGGACGAAAAAGCTGATAGTCAGCCGTAATATGCACACCCTGCGTAGCTTTGGTTCTATAGAGGATTTCGAGGAAATCGTTTTCCGGAAGCCTGTGGTTTCCGCCCGTGAAAAAGTACCATCTTTCCGCCCGAAAAAATCTGTCATCATCAGATTTAAGTTTAAGTTTGACTTTCCCGCATATGGAAAGTCCATAGACAGCGCAGTGCTGCTTTATCTGCCGAACGTTGTAAAGGATTCCCCTGAGGCCGAAAAGCTTTACGCTCTATATGACCGCTGTCTTGGCGCAGGCTTTAATTTTAACCTTTACGACAGTGAAATTCTCACCCTTGTTTCCTCCTACCGTGCACGGTTCACAATAGCACGTCTGCGGCTGGAGGGAGACTTTGAACTCAGCCCCGAGGCACGGGAGCGCTACGAAAATTTCCTGCTTGCACATAAGCGCAAAGCGGAATTTACCGCAAAAAAACACGGCGATACCGCACTGTTATCCCTGCTTGAAAAATTATCCCCCAAAACTACCGACCCGAAAGGAGACACGCAAAAATGATGATCTTAGCATCAGCCTCCCCCCGCCGCAGAGAACTGCTTGCCTACTCGGTAAGTTCCTTTGAGGTTCATCCCGCCGATGTGGGCGAGATTGTGCCTCAAAATATCACCCCCGAGGAAACGGCGGAATATTTGGCTGTGAAAAAAGCCAAAGCCGTAGAAAAAGCAAACCCTTATGACGACATAATTGCCGCCGATACGGTGGTTATCCTGGGTAATGAGATAATGGGCAAGCCCCGCAATATAAACCATGCCCGTGAAATGCTCCGAAAGCTATCGGGAAAGACCCACAAGGTGATAACGGGAGTGTGCGTTTGCAGCAGAGGCAGGACGGAAAGCTTTTCCGAATGCACCGAGGTCACATTCTACGACCTTACCGACAGCGAGATAGAAGCCTATGTTCAGTCGGGCGACCCTATGGACAAGGCAGGGGCATACGGCATACAGTCACCCGGCGGTACGCTGCTGGTCAAGGAAATAAAAGGAGATTTCTTCAATGTGGTGGGTCTGCCCGTGGCAAGGCTTCACAGGCTGCTGGTAAAAATGGCGGTCATAAGCGGAAAATGATCTTTTGAAAATTCGCGATAAAAAAACGGAGGAAAACGAGAAATGAACTTATGGAAAGAAAACCTTATAAAAATAACCCCCTACACCGCAGGAGAACAGCCCGATAAGACAGATTTTATCAAGCTTAACGCCAACGAAAACCCCTATCCCCCCGCCCCCGGGGTAATAAAAACGATAACCTCATTCAAGGCGGGCAGCCTTAACAAATATCCCGATGCAAACGCCGTCCCTCTGCTTAGGGCAATTGCAGACCGTTTCGGTGTTTCCGCCGAAAATGTCTTTGCGGGAAACGGCTCGGATGATGTTCTCGCTCTCTGCTTCCGTGCCTTTTTCAATTCGGGAAAGCCTGTGCTTTTCCCCGATATTACCTATTCTTTTTACCCCGTATGGTGCAATATGCTGGGCATTTCCTTTGAAACTCCTCACTTGAATGACAGCTTCAATATCGACCCCGAGAACTACAAAAGGGAAAACGGCGGCGTTGTTATCTGCAACCCCAACGCCCCCACAAGTATCGGCAGAGGCCTTGATTTTATGCGGGAAATTCTCGAAGCGAATCCAAACAGTGTTGTGATTTCCGACGAGGCATATGTGGACTTCGGCGGAGTGTCTGCACTGCCTCTTTTAAAGGAATTTCCCAATCTTGCCGTGGTGCAGACCTTTTCCAAATCCCGCTCCATGGCAGGAATGCGCATAGGCTATTGCATAGCTGGGGACGAGCTTATTTCCGCCCTCCGTGCCGCCAAGGATTCCTATAATTCCTATCCCCTCGACAGCGTTGCCATTGCCGCAGGCTGCGCATCGCTTTCGGACGAGGAATATTTTAAACAGACTGTTGCAAAAATAATCGCCACACGAGATCGCCTGACAAATGCGCTTCGTGAAAGAGGCTTTATATTGCCCGACAGCAGCACGAATTTCCTCTTTGCACAGCATGAAAAATTTGCTGCACGTGATATTTGCGAGTATCTAAAAACACGTGACATCTACGTCCGCTATTTCAGCACCCCACGTATTGATAACCGCCTGCGTATCACTATAGGCACGGACGAGGAGATCGACAAGCTTATCGGAGCTGTTGACGAGTATATCGGGTCGCATTAATTTTGCATACCCGAAACATATTTTATTAATAAAATATCAGTGAATGTTATATAATAAATGTGACATTTTTTCACAAATCTGTGCTATAATCAAAGAGTAAATTTTTTTGAAAAACCAAAAGGAGAAGATCTGTAATGAAGCTTAAAAAGATGATCGCAGGATTAACATCCGCAGCCATTGCCGCCTGCCTGCTTACGGGTATCCCTACGGAAAGCGGCTTTGCGGACGGTATGGCTATAGAAGCATCCGCCGCAGCCAAAGATTTTGTTATCGAGGAAATGGAAACCGATGACGGAACTCTCAATGTTCTGGTCGATTACAAGGGTAAGGGCGGCGATATCACTATTCCCGCAAAGGTGGACTGGATAGGGGAGGAGGCTTTCGAGGATAACACTTCTGTCAGAAGCGTGACCTTTCCCGTGACCGAAAAATTCCCCACCGATTCCGCCTATGTGGACGAGGACGCTTTTGCAGGGTGCATTAACTTGAAAAAGGTAGTCTTTGAGGGCAACACATCTATTAATGCATCTGCTTTTGAAAGCTGCATGAACCTTGAAAGCGTGACCTTTAAAGGCGGGATTACCGACTGCATTGACGAGGACGCATTTGCCTGGTGCGAGCGGCTCAAAACCGTTAAAATAGCCTCGGGCACGAATAATTTTATTATCGGCGAGGGCGCATTCCGCTGCTGCTATTCTCTTAAATCGGTGACTATCCCCAAAACCTGCTCGGAAATTTATTCCTATGCATTTCTTAACTGCTATTCCCTGCAAGCCGTAACGATCCCCTCCAAGACCAAGCTCATCGGAGAAAATATTTTCGGTTACTGCGTAATGTTTGACAGCAAGGATAAGGCGGTCAAAACCATAGAAGATGATGACGACGATGTAAGCATGACCACCTTTACGGCAGACGGCAAGAAGAGCGGCTATTCCATAACCTACTCTACTGTTGACGGAAATGACTATGAATATCATTATCCCGGCAATTCCCTGTATGTAGGCGCAAAAAAATACACTCCCAAGCAAATTACACTTACCGTCACAAAAGGTTCCTCCGCCGAAAAATGGGCAAAGAAAAACAGCATAAAATACACCTATGCTGCTTCGTCGGCCACAACTTCGTCATCCGATAAAAAAACACGCAAATAATTCGGTAAGCAAGATAATTCAGGAATCAAGAGGCTGTAAAAAAACTCCCAAAGCCCTTTTTGTCCAAAAATAAATCCCGACAAATCGGCATTCTAATGCTGCTTTGTCGGGATATTTTTTTATTTGCGGGAGTTTTTTTACAGCCCCTTATCTTTATTGCAAAAGTTACCAATTCGCTTTAAGCCCTCCGACGAGCCTTCCGCAGCTCTGCTCACTTTTTCCAAGTCGCTCTGTTAAGCAGCAGCAGCATTGGGAAAAGCTCCAGCCTCCCCGCCAGCATATCGAAAATAAGCACGGTCTTTGAAATGGGGGAGAAGAAAGCGAAATTCTGTGTAGGACCTACCATAGCAAGCCCCGGGCCTATGTTGTTTATGGCAGCCGCTACTGCCGTGAAATTGGTTATCAGGTCATGGTTGTCAACGGATATTGCCATTACAGACAAAACAAAGATCAGGATATAGCATACAATAAAGCTGTTCACCGCCCGTACCGTTTCATGCTCCACAGTTTTGGAGTCCATGGTGATCTTCTTTATCTGCTTTGGGTGGATCATCATCTGCAGTTCCTTTGAAAGACTCTTAAAAAGTATAATTATTCTCGAAACCTTAATGCCGCCTCCTGTGCTGCCTGCACATGCTCCAATAAACATCAGCAACACTAAAATCGTCCTGGAAAGCTCGGGCCAGAGGTCAAAATCCGCCGTGGAAAATCCTGTTGTGGATATGATTGAAGCCACCGAAAAGCTCACGTGCCGCAAAGCCTCCCCGACAGTGCCGAACATATCATGAACGTTAAATGTGATTATACCTATGGAAGCCGCAACAATTATAAGGAACGTCCGAACCTCTCTGTTGAACGCTTCTTTGATTTTTTTGGTGATAATAAGGTAGTAGCTGGTAAAATTAATTGAAAACAGCAGCATAAACACTGTTGTAACATTCTGGAGATAGGGGGAGTAGCTTCCAAGGCTGTCATTTTTTATTCCGAAGCCTCCCGTGCCCGCCGTGGCAAGGGCTGTGTTTATGGAGTCAAAAACGGGCATACCCCCGAAAAGCAGAAAAAGGAATTGCAGGAAAGTCAATACAAAGTAAATGGAATAAAGGATAAGCGCCGTGGTGCGTACCCTCGGAACAAGCTTGCTTACCGACGGCCCGGGGCTTTCCGCTTTCATAATGTGAATGTTCTGTCCGCCGCTCAAAGGGAGGAACGCCATTAAAAAAACCAGCACTCCCATGCCACCCACCCAGTGGGTAAAGCTCCGCCACATAATAAGGCTCTTCGGCAGGCTCTCTACCTCCGGCAGAATGCTTGCTCCCGTTGTGGTAAAGCCCGACACTGTTTCAAACAGAGCGTCAATATAGCGGGGTATTACTCCCGACAGTGTAAACGGCAGCGCCCCGAAAAGGGAAAGCACTATCCAGCTGAGGCTCACTATAACAAATCCCTCGCGGGAGTAAAGCTCGGTATTTGAGGGCTTTTTTATTATCAGCAGCCCTCCTGTGACCAGGCAGACAGCTATGGTAATAAGAATGGACACAAGCGCCTTTTCCCCGTATACCACTGCCGTAATTCCGGGGATTATCAGAAAAAATGCCTCGAAAACAAGTATCCACCCTAAAATATATTTTATCATCCGATAATTCATAGATCCGTCACCTCAGCACGTCCGTAATGTCATGCAGCGCCATAATTTCCGAAACAATGACTACAGCGTCTCCGGGTCGAATAATATCGCCGCCGTGGGGGATTATCACCTTTCTGTCCCGCAGAATGGCAGCCACCAGCACATTGTCCTTGAATTTAAGCTCACCCAAGGGCACTCCCGTGATCGCGCAGTTTTCCCGCACTATAAATTCCGAAGCCTCAACCTTGTCCTTTATTACAATGTAAAGGGTCTCCACATTACTGCCAATGGTGTTCTTCATAGCACGTACATACCGCACAATGCTCTCCGACGTAAGATGCCTGGGATAGATCACTGTGTCCAGATCCAATTGGCTTACTACATCATCAAATTCGATCCTGTTTATTTTCGCAATAAGCTTCCCTTTGTTCTTGTTTTTGGCAAAAAGGCTAAGCAGGATATTTTCTTCGTCAAGGTTTGTCAGCGCCACAAACGCTCCCGCCTTGTCCAGTCCCTCTTCCATCAGTACCCCCTGATCGACAGCGTCCCCGTGAATGACAGTGACATCGGGCAGGGAAACGCACATTTCCTCGCACTTTTCCTTGTCCTTTTCAATGACTTTCACCGCAATGTCGGACTTTAGCAGAATATCCGCCAAATAATGAGTTATCTCACCCCCGCCGACTATCATAACGTCCCGTACCGAGCGGGTCTTGTACTTTATCTTGTTAAAGAAATCATTGGCTTTTTTGGGGGAAGCCACCAGAGAAATAATATCCCTTTCCCTGAAAACCGAATCGCCCTTGGCTATGTATGCCTCTCCGTCCCGTTCAATGGTGCAGATAAGCACATCGCATTTGAGCTTCATCATAATGTCCTTTACCGCCATTCCCACAATGGGACTGTCCTCGGGCAGACGGAATTTCAAAAGCTCCACCTGCCCCTTGGCAAAGGTGTCTATCTTTATGGCCGAGGGGAATCGGAGTATACGGGCGATCTCCGCCGCTGAAGCATATTCGGGGTTAATTATCATGGCAAGCCCCAGTTCATCCTTTAAAAACTGCGCCTCCGAGCTGTACTGGGGGCTTCTCACCCTTGCAATGGTCTGGCAGTTGCCCGCCATTTTAGCAATAAGGCAGCACAGGAGATTAAGTTCATCCGAGCTTGTTACAGCGATCAGCAGATCCGCATTTTTTATCCCCGCTTCCTGCTGCACCGTGTGGGTAGCGCCGTTGCCCACCACGCCCATAATGTCATGCCTGTCCGTGACCTCGCTCACCTTGTCGGCGTTCAGGTCAATGACGGTAATGTTGTTGCCGTCGTTATTCAGCTGCACCGCCAGCGTCTGCCCTACCTTGCCGCAGCCCACAACGATAATATTCATAAATTTGCTTCATCCTTTCCCGCCGTCTCTTTTTCGGAGATGACGGTCAATATAAGTTATCTTGTCTACCTATATTGTATACCCTTTTTCGGCAGTTGTCAAGCCCCAAAGGGCAACTTCTTCACTGCAATTTCTATTTTTAATTTAAGGAAACGCTGATTAAATAGCCTTAAACAGTTTTTAAAGTTTACAAATGGCTATGGGGAACGGCAGTTTCCTAAAGCTCTGAACTTATAAACTATCCCAGCTTCTTATCCGATTTTTCATACCCTCAATATCCAACACCCCATAAGCGAAACCCTTTTTGATAAGCTCCACAGGCAGATACTCGTCATATTTTTCAAATAAGGGCACTTCCTTGGGATAAACCAGCTCCATGGGGTCAATGGGCTTTTCTGCCTCCTCACGGACTACACGGAAAAAATCTTCACGGGAAGCGTTCATCTTGAACTGTATAAAATAAGGTCTTGAGGGGGAAAGTCCCCTTATTCCCAGCGCATCCCCGCAGCGTATCTTCAGAAAACGCTCCATGGCAAGAAATGCATATGACCCAAGCCAGGGAAACAAGCACCACATATTCCCTCCAAGGCAGATGAGCGGCTCGGTGAGGATACCCGAATTTGCGGCGCTGTGCCTTGCTGTGTCCAGTCGTGCAACTGCATTTTTCATAAGATAGGGGTAAACCTGCTTCTCGCTCAATACTCCTTTCATCCGCTCCAGTATCTTCGTGTTTATATCTCCGGGGCATTCCCCGAAATAGGCGGGAACCTTGCCCTTTACCTCCTCGCAGTAGACCGTGTGCCGCTTGTGGTCAACTTCTTCAACGATCCAGACGTGCCCCGCTATGGCTATTTTCTCTCCCGGCGGCGGAGGCATAACTATAGTCCCCAGCTCGTGGGAACGGCAGCGGACGGTGTATTCCTCGTTTTCCTTGAACACAGCGTAAAACTTGAAAGAATTCGTTAGACGTTCTCCCGCAAGTCCTACGATAAGCCCGCCTGTCTCCGTCCTCTGAATGTGCTCCTTTTCGATCAGATGCCGCAGCATGAATTTGTAATCCTCCTGAGAAATGCGGCTGAAATAGCTGAGGGTCAGCACCCGTGAAGCAAGGGCGGCAGGGGACAACTCCCCGCAGGAGGCAAGAGTGCACATAGTTTGATGATACAAAAGGCTGTAGGGCAGCCGTGAAAGATTCGGCGGCTCCACCCACTTTTCCTCCAGATAGACCTGTACCAGCGCAATTCCCTGCAAAAGCTTCCAGGGAACGGTCTCGGGGAGCATAGCCCTCGGCTCGGGATCGTCCTCCCGCATAACGAACCACATTTCGGGGGGCAGCTCACGTCTGCCCGTTCTGCCCATTCGCTGCAAAAATGAGGATACCATAAAGGGCGCGTCTATCTGAAACGCCCGCTCCAATCGTCCTATGTCAATGCCAAGCTCAAGAGTGGCAGTGGTGACGGTGGTCATGTACTGCTCGTCGTCCTTCATAGCCTCCTCGGCAGTCTCACGGTAGGAGGCGGAAAGATTGCCGTGATGAATGAGAAATCTGTCCCTCTCGCCCTTTGCCTCGCAGTAGGAGCGCAGAGAGGTGGTCACCGCCTCGCATTCCTCACGGGAGTTCACGAAAATAAGACACTTTTTCCCCTTGGTGTGCTCGAAAATATACCCCATTGCAGGGTCGGCAGCCTCGGGAGCTTTGTCGGTGGCAGGGGCAAGCTCGGGGAGAGCCTCGATATCCTTTCCCTCTGCCGCCTGAATATCCGATACAAAAAAGTGCTCCATGGAAAGCCGCCATTTTGCGCCCTTTGTCTCGATCTTCGGGATAAAGGTCTTGCGTCCCGTGCCTTGGGAGAGGAAATTCCCCGTGCCCTCTATATCTCCGATAGTGGCGGAAAGGCCGATACGCCTCGGGTTCACTCCCGCCATTTTTGAAAGCCGTTCGATAAGGCACATTGTCTGCCCGCCCCTGTCTCCGCGCATGAGGGAATGCACCTCATCTATGACAATAAACCGCAGATCGCCGAACAGCTTTGATATGGCAGCGTGCTTGTGCATAAGCAGTGCCTCCAGGGATTCGGGAGTTATCTGGAGAATGCCCGAGGGGTTTTTGAGCAGCTTTGATTTGTGGGTCTGGGAAACGTCACCGTGCCAGTGCCAGATGGGGATATCCGCTTCCTCGCAAAGCTCGGTTAGCCTTATGAACTGGTCGTTTATAAGCGCCTTTAAAGGGCCTATATAAATAGCGCCCACCGACCTTGGCATATCTTCGGAAAATAGGGTGAGTATGGGGAAGAATGCCGCCTCCGTTTTACCCGAGGCAGTGGAAGCGCACAGGAGAATGTTGTCATCGGTGTTGAACACACCGTCTCCCGCAGCAGCCTGTATGGCACGCAGATTTTCCCAGCCGTTTCGATATATGAAGTCCTGAATAAAAGGGGCATAGCGGTCGAAGATATTCACTGATTTTTTCCTCCGTTTTTAAGGTTATCATGCACATTAAGGCAGCCAAGCGCACATACTCCACTCGGGTTCCAAGGGCGGAGCCTTTGGCGGGGACGGGGGC
>CAMWIR010000075.1 GCA_947174365.1 uncultured Ruminococcus sp.
CGGAAGGGGAGTTCGGACGGACAGGATCGGTCGGCAAGGCGGGCGGGGAGGCTCGGTGCTGACTGTGCCCGACTGGCTGCACAAGGTCAGGAAGCTTTTTCCGAAGCAGACGTCGGAGATATTATGCCATGACGCTATGGAAAAATATGGCATTGAAGAGCTTTTATGCGATCCTGAAATTTTACGGAATATTGAGCCTGATATTACTCTGCTTGGAAAGCTTCTTTCATTCCGCAGCGTTATCCCCGAAAATGTGAAAGCGCAGGCGGATGAGATAATAAGGAGAATTGCCGAGGAGATACGCAAAAAGCTGGAGAATGATGTTAAAAAAGCCATTTGCGGCAAGCGGGCTTCCACTTCAAACAGCTATTACAGAGTCTACAAAAATTTTGACTTCAAGCGGACGGTGGAGCGGAATCTGAAAAACTTCAATCATGAGGTGGGGACGATAATCCCGAGGCAGATCTATTTTCACGACAATGTTAAGCGGTATAATCCGTGGGATATTATCATTCTTACAGACCAAAGCGGGAGTATGGCAAATTCGCTTATTTATTCGGCGGTGACTGCAAGTATTTTTGCAAGGCTGCCTTTTCTGACGACTCATTTGGCAGTATTTGATACGGCGGTGGTTGACCTTAGCGAGCATATTGACAGTGCGGCTGACATCCTTATGAAAGTGCAACTGGGGGGCGGCACGGATATTTTCAAGGCGCTGTGCTATGGGGAAAAGCTGATAAAGACACCTGCAAAGACTATAATTATTCTTATAACCGACCTGTACGACGGCAGCGACATAAGGCTCACTTACCGAAAATGCGCTGATCTTATAGGGGGCGGGACAAAGCTTTTTGTGCTGCCTGCGCTGGATTATGAGGGTGAGCCTGTATACAACAGAACTGCTGCAAAGACGCTTGCGAAACTTGGTGCGCAGGTAGGGGCGGTAACTCCGGAGGGATTATCCGAATGGATTGGAAATATATTGTCATAAACGAGTGGGGCAGGGACGCTTCAAAGGCGGCGGCGTGCTTTGCGGCGATAAGTGATGATGAGCTTATAAGTGCTGCCAACAAGGGAACATTTAAACGTGCCGCCAAGGATCTCGAGAGTGGGGAGGTAAAGCTGACACTGAGGGGTGAATTTCCCGAAAAAGGTGCGGCCGAGGTCTCGTTTGCCGACGGCATTGTGACGGCGGGAAAGACTATCGGTGAATATTCATGCAGCTGTCCCTCGAAAACAGTTTGCAGACATATTATCGGGGCGGCGATGGTTATCCGCAGATTTATAGAGGATAATCCCGCCGCAGATGTGGACGGTCAAGAGCGTTCGACAGAAAGTTTGTCCGAAAATATATCCGAAATATCCGATATGGTTACGGATAATAAGGGGAATGCCGATGAAGAGGAAAATATCCCGAAGAAATCCTCCAAAATTGATGAGGTATATATAAATGAAATAAAGCGGACTGTGGTTGGGATACTTCGAAAGGGGATAATGAACTGCGGAAATATTGAGCAGGAAACGCTTATGTCCTTATCGTTAAAAGGAGGCAGGGGCGAGTACGGCAGGATAGCCTCCATGTGCCGCACGGCTTCGGCAGATATTGAGGCTATGAACAGTCGCAGTCCTGCTTTTGAACCGCTTAAAGCTTCTCTTTTGCTGGGGAGGATCATCAACACGGCGGAGGCTCTGATTGGAGAACATGGGGCGGAGCTTATGGAAAACGAGGGGTATACCGACCGTGGGGACGGCTATTTTATAGGCTTGGGTGCTTATCCTTACCGCTCAAAATCGGGATTTGCGGGGATAACGGTTTTGCTTTACGAAAAGCGTCTGGGGGAATATTTCACCTACGGGTGCGGTTTATCGGATATTTACGAAAAGACTGCGGACGCTGCCTCGGAGGAATCCTTTAAAAAGCAGCTGAAGCGGCACTGCCACTGGGCTAATGAGGTTTCTCTCGACATGATATCGGGGAACTCGTTCAGGCTCATAAACTTCAAGGCGGACGGCAAGAACCGCATATCCTCTTCAAAGCAGACCGACTGTATAATTCTGTGCAAGGTGACGTCCGACAGTCTGCCCGAGGAGGTTCGGATAATACCGCCTGTGCAGGAATATGATTATTTTATGGGAGGCGGCAGGGAACGCTTTTTTGTACGTGAAATAAGTTCGCTCGAGGATTTGCGTTTTGACAGGGCAGAGCAGGTACTGCATTTTTCGGCGGTATCTTCGGAGAGAGTGTGTCTGCATGCGGAGCTTTTGCATTCGTCAGTGAATGAAAGAGCGGAGCGGTTTATTGAGGAAAATGAAGGGCGGGATCTGTCGGGATATGCGATGGTTTTCCGTGCAAGCCGCCGTGCTGTTATTCCTGTGAGCATTATAGGCATGGGCGGGGTGAATAATTTCTTTTTTAAGTAAGGGAGATATGTATGAACAGGGCAATTTCACAGATAGAGCAGATAATTGCGGATATAGGGTTTACGGGGCTTGGAAACGCTCACAGCGGGATAATTTCTGCGGTAAAAAATGCGGCGGCGATATGCAGGGAGCTGGAGATGGAGTTGGGAGAGGACTTATGCAATGCTCTTGAGTGCGCATTTCTGGAAAATGACATTGAAAGTGCCGAGGTGGTATTTTGCAGGCTTTGCTGTTACTGCGAATGCGTGAGCAATTAACATTTTTAATGCCGGAATATGTTTTATAAACCGTTGACAGGGACGGGAAATTATGGTATAATGTATAATGCTTGGAGATTAAAACGGCGTTTTATAAAAATAATAAAGAAAGGAATTCGGTATTATGGAAAGAATCAATGAAATTACGGTCAAGATCAGGGATGTACTGATCTGCTTTAGTGTTGCCCTTACTCTTACTTCGCTTGTTAAACTGATTTTCGGCAAAAAGGATATGAACATTATTGGTCATGCTTCGGGGCTTACGGTGGGCTGGCTTGTGGGAAAGCTTATTGTTGAGCTGATAGACGGCGGCTGTGATGATGAGGACGATTGGGCAGAGTGGACCGAGAAAGATTAAGGCAGTGTTGATTTGCATTTTGTGCACATGAAAATATATATATGAAAGCCGTCGGGCAGTATGCGCGGCGGCTTTGGGTTTATTTGAAAGGAGGATCTTATGATACTTGTGATTTTATCCGCTGCCTGCGGAGTGGGGAAAACTACAGTGAAAAATCATCTGAAAGAGGGCAGGATATCGGAATTTTTTGCCTGCATTGACACGGACGAGGTGGGGCTTAATTGGTGGGATTATGCGGGGACGGACAAGGAAAGTAAGTACAGTGAGGACTGTCTGAAAGCGGCAGTAAGGCTTGCCGAGGGGAAAAATCTGCTGTTTTTCTCCTGTTTGAATCCCGATACTTTTTACGGAGAGTTTGATATTCCCGCAGAAATAACGGCTGCATATTTTATTGCTATGACCTGTTCCGATGATGAAATATCAGCAAGACTAAAAGCAAGACCGCCCGAGCGTTTATGCGGCAGCGATGAATTTATAAGGAAGCAGATCGAATATAATAACTGGTTCATAAAAAACAAGGGAAAATTCCAATTATACATAGATAACACGGATATGTCCGTTCAGTGCACGGCGGAAAAGATTGAGGATTTTATTGAGGGGTTTATCTGATTTGCTGAGGAGCCGTTAAGAATAATTTGAGGAAAAAATTTTTAAAAAATCTCCAAAAATTTCTTTACAAAATATCACCGATATGTTATACTTAATATATATTTTACGCTAAGGGGAATTTTAAAATGAACAAGCTGCAGGCAAGACTGGGTGTGGCTGTACTTTTTGCGGCGGTGATGATTATCAGCGTGACGGCGTTGATAAAAAGAAATGACGAAAGCCTTGAAACCGCAAACACTGTTGCCATACCCGATGAATATTTAACGGATATTACCGACACAAACCCGCTGCAGACCGAGGAGACAAGCGGTACTATGCCCCCTTACGCCCATGATATTGATCCCGAAATAGCATCGTATCTATCAAGCATAAATGCTGCGCAGACGGAGGATACAAAAGTGGAGTCCGGTCAAACCGCCGTTACAAGCGTTCCCAAGGAGACCGAGACTGTCCCCAAGACTTCCCGCACGGTTATTACAAGCCGACAGCGGAAGGATTACGACAGCAACAGCGTTTACATAGATATGGAAAATATTCTGCAAAATCCCGAGCTGCCCGTGGGGTGTGAGATCACTGCGCTTACAACGTTGCTGCGATATTATGGATTTAATGCGGAAAAGACGGATATGGCGAAGAATTATCTGCCTGTGTCTTGGGGAAATGCCCGTACCGAGGACGGCAAGACTTACAAGGACAGCTTTTACGATTATTTTATAGGCGACCCTTTTTCCAAGGGGTACGGCTGCTTTTCTCCTGCTATTGAAAAGGCGGCAAACAGCTATATTTCAAGTCATGGCGGCGGGGTAACGGTGAAGAATATTTCGGGATGTCACCCGGACACGCTGTATGAATATCTGATAGCGGGGACGCCTGTGCTGTGCTGGGCGACTGATGGAATGATTGAGCCGGAATATTATGAGACCTGGTACGACAATGCCACGGGGGAACAGCTGGACTGGTATCTGAATGAGCACTGTTTTGTGTTGGCGGGGTTTAATATTTCCTCAAACACTGTTACCCTTAACGACCCTATGAAGGGGATAATTGATTATAACATTGACAAATTCGAGGTGCGTTTCAAGGAAATGCATTCCCAGGCTATTGTGCTTATTCCCGATAACAATGCTGCTACGGTAACGGAGACGGTTACAGAAGCGGTGACGACTGTGCCCGAAAGCGTTTTTGAAAATGCAGAAACTACTGCGTCTCCCGAGGCTGTTACGGAAAGCTACACGGAAATTGTTACCGAATCGGTCACGGAAACTCTTTCACCTTGGGAAACTTCGAAACAGTCGGTATCGAGCGAGATCACTTTTCCGGGTTCTGACCTTTATGACGACAGCACGGATTTTTACACGGGGGTGTTTTATTCGGAGTGAGTTAGGGTGCTGAAAAGGGAGGTTTATATATGAATATTGATTATACAGAAATAAATAATACAGCTGTGTTTTTAATAAAGACAGGTTTATCACCGGAAGAATTTCTAAAGGAAAAGGGATTGAGCCCGAATGTTTTTACGGACACAATTATAAATTTCCTTAAAGAGTCTAAAGAAAAAACAGATTCCGAAACATTGGATTCTTTAGTTTATCTTATATTTTATTTTGATTTAAAGTCAGATGAAATTCTGGATATTCTCAATGAATTACTGATCGAAACATGGCACTGCAAGCATGAGGATATAGTCACATTAATTGATGAATACCGTTCGGAAAAGAGCGTTGAATATTTGAAAAAAGCCGGTAACATGAAGCTTGATTATTTACCTGATGAATCATTTGCATTAGTAAGCAAATGTATCCATGCATTAGGTAACATTGGTAATGAATGTGCAATTGAAGGTTTAATTCAGTTATCAAACCATTCTGACAGTATTTTATCATTTAAAGCGCAAAAACAGTTAAAGCGATTAAATATTATATTATAATTTTTCTTTTGCTTAACTTTGTCAAATTTGGGTGAACTTTGGAACAGTCGGTATCGAGCGAGATCACTTTTCCGGGTTCTGACCTTTATGACGACAGCGCGGATTTTTATAGGAGAGTGGTAAAATGGACAGTGCGCAGCTCAGGAATTACATTAATTTAGGGAAAGCTCCCATATCAATATTTGCGGGGCGGGCTTATGAAAATATTGACAGGATACTGCGGTTTGCAAAGGGGAATACGGTTTTCCTTGATTTTGAAGATGAATGGGAGGATGAAGGAGGACTGAGGGTAACATTTACATATGATTCATTTGAGGATATGGTAAGCGCAGCTGAAAAATATATTGGCTCGGATATTTCGGATTGGAAAATTGTTTGGGAAAATCCCTCAAAAAATGCTGCGCCAATAAGTGAATGGCAAAAGCTAAAGGAAGATGTTTACAGTCACAGGATAGTGTTTCCCGAAAATTACAGTTCGTTTTTTATAGGCAGTCTGTATTGGAATGGGCTTTATTTGAATGAAATATCTCCCGAAAGCTCCGATGAGGAGCTGAAAGAGTGGATAATAAGATCAATGAATAAATATGAATAAACGGAGGTTAAGATCATGGGCTTATTTGAAAAAGGCAAGGAAAAGGAAAATGAGAAAAAAGGCAGCTTTGTGGGCTTTGTACTTTTATCCGATACAAACGCCGATATGAAAAAGCTGTCGGAGGATCTGGGGGAAAGTCTTGGTATAGATGTGCCTTATGAGAAATCGGAAAAAGAAGGTACAGAGGCTCTTGTGGCAGATCATAAGGGCTGCCATATGATGTTCGGCTTTATGCCAATGCCTGTGCCGAACGGCGAAGCGGAATATTATGCTGAGTGCAACTATATGTGGAAGAACGGCGTGGATGTGGTAAAGAAGCATAAGGCTCAGATTATTGTGGGAATTACGGGAAACGGTGACGTTATAGAAACTGGGAAAATATTTGTTAAGGCAGTTCTGTCGGCGCTTCGTCAGGAAAATGCCATAGCTTTTTACTCCGATGGGGCGGTTCATGAGCCGAATTTTTACCGTGAGGCTGCAAAGGCTTTGGATAAGGACGATCTGCCCATTCTGAACTGGATATGGTTTGGGGTTTATTCGGATGAGAAACAGCGGGGGATATACACTTTTGGCATGAAGAATTTCGGTAAGGATGAAATGGAGATATACGCCGATGGGGCGGCTGATATTAATGAGATACGCATTTTTGCCGCTGACATAGTGTACTATATTTTGAGCGGAGACGTTACCCTGCGGGACGGCGAGACCATAGGAATGAGCGCCGAGCAGAAGCTGCCTATCACCCGCAGCAAGGGAATTGCTCTGGACGGCGAGACGCTGAAGATAAAATACAGCAAATAAACTTAATTTGTATTGGAGGTAAATTAAAATGAGCGTAAACAAACTTATATGCGACGGCTGGGAGTTTTCAAAAAATCCCATTGACACCGAATATGAAAATGCGGCAAACTGGCATGAGGTGGATATTCCCCATGACTGGCTGATCTATCAGGTGAATGATCTGTATGAAACGTCCACAGGCTGGTACAGACGGAATATTAATATAAAGAAAACCGAGGGAATGCGGCAGGCTGTCCGATTCGAGGGCGTGTACATGGACAGCAGGGTGTATGTGAACGGTAAAGAGGCGGGGGAGTGGAAATACGGCTACTCTACCTTTGAATTTGATATTACCGGGCTTTTGAACGACGGGGATAATCTGCTGACGGTACGTGTGGATTACCGTTCCCCGAATTCAAGGTGGTATTCGGGGGCGGGTATTTACCGCAAGGTATGGTTTAAGGAGTATCCCGAATGCCATTTGATGAGCTACGGGCTGTATATCAGCGGGGATATTGACGGAAAGGTAACTGTAACAACGGAAACGGAGCGTCCCTGTGATGTTACAGTTTCGGGGCTTTCTCTGCGGTTAAGGATTCTGGACGGGGAAAGTGAGGTCGCTTCGACCGAATGCGCCTGCTGTGCCGTGGACAGGAGCACGCTGCCTGAAACGGTCACAAAAGAAGGCAGGAAATACACGGTAAATACAAGCTATTTGCAGATAACCGATCCTGTTTTGTGGGACGTGGACGATCCTCATTTATACAAATGCGCTGCGGAACTTATAAAGGACGGACAGGTTATTGACAGGGATGAAAGCGTATTCGGCTTGCGGAAGGTCGAATTTACTACTGACAAGGGATTTTTCCTTAACGGCAGGCATTTAAAGCTGCACGGCTGCTGCCAGCACCATGACATGGGTGCTCTGGGGGCGGCGGTTAATAAGCACGCCATTGCAAGGCAGCTCAGAAAGCTTCGGGAAATGGGAGCTAATGCTATTCGCACCAGTCATAATATGCCTGCGGTGGAGCTTATGGAGCTGGCTGACGAAATGGGTTTCCTTATTCTTTCCGAGGGCTTTGATATGTGGGAGAGGCAAAAGACAGATTACGATTATGCAAGATTTTTCCCAAAGTGGGTTGATAAAGACGTTTCCTCATGGATTCGCCGTGACAGGAATCACCCCAGCATTATCGGCTGGAGCATAGGCAATGAGATATATGACACTCATGCGGACGACAGAGGGCAGGAAGTAACATCCTTGCTGCTGCGGCTGGTGAAGCTCCATGACCCAAGGGGCAATGGATATGTTACTATCGGCTCCAACTATATGCAGTGGGAAAATGCGCAAAAGTGCGCTGATATACTTAAAATTGCGGGCTACAATTATGCCGAAAGGCTTTACAATGAGCAGCATGAGAAGCACCCGGACTGGTTTATTTACGGCTCGGAGACTTCGTCCGTTCTTCAGAGCAGAGGGATATATCATTTTCCTTTTTCACAGTCTGTTCTGGCTGATGATGATGAGCAGTGCTCGGCTTTGGGAAATACCGTAACAGGCTGGTCGGCGAAAAGCACTGAGGCCTGCATTATTCCGGACAGAGATGCGGAGTTCTGCGCAGGGCAGTTTATCTGGACAGGCTTTGACTATATCGGCGAGCCTACCCCTTACAGCACTAAAAACAGCTATTTCGGACAAATAGACACTGCGGGATTTTTCAAGGACAGCGCATATATTTTTAGGGCTGAGTGGACGGATCACAAAAAATCTCCCTTTGTTCACATTTATCCTTACTGGGACTTTTCCGAGGATCAAAAAATTGATGTGCGGATAGCCTCAAATGCGCCCTTAGTTAAGCTTTACAGGGACGGCAAGGAAATTGTCCGTAAGGAGATCGATCACATTCATGGAACAGAGCTTACTCTTAATACTGTTCTTGACTATTTTCCGGGAGAACTGACAGCAGTTGCCTTTGATGAGTCAGGCAATGAAATTGCAAAAGACAGCGTCAAGTCTTTCGGCAATGTGGCAAAAATACGACTTACTCCCGAAAACACCGAGATAAATGCGGACGGAGAAAGCCTTATTTTCCTTGATATTGACGGAGTCGACGTTAATGGCGTTCATGTTGCCAATGCAAACAACAGGGTGACTGTGGAGGTCATGGGGGAGGGGCGTCTTATAGGTCTTGACAATGGCGATTCCACCGATTATGACGAATACAAGGGGATATCCCGCCGTCTTTTCTCGGGGCGGCTGCTGGCGATAATTGCGGCTACGGACAAGGCGGGGGAAATAAGGGTAAAGGTAACTTCTCCCGGGCTGCCCGACAGTGAGATCAGCTTTAACAGTATTCCGTCACAGGTCAGGGAGGGAATATCCTTTAAAGAAAAAAATATCCCGATGAATGCGGAGTGCGGCAACCAAACCGAAGATATTCCCGTAAGAAAGATCGAATTTTCTGCGGAAAGCTATCTGTTTACTCCCGAGCGCAAGGAGATTACGGTCAATTTAAATGTGCTGCCCGAAAATGCGGTCTATAGAGACGATATAGAATACAGGATCACAACCGTTTTGGGCATTCCCTCAAATTTAGGGGAAATCGTCAAGGCGGAAAACGGCAAGGTAACAGTCCGCTGCCAGGGAGACGGAGAATTCTATCTTCGTGCTTTATGCAAGAACGGCACGGGAAAATACCACATTCTTTCTGCCTGTGCCTTAAAGGGAGAGGGACTGGGGGCAGCATCCTTCGATCCGTATGAGCTTGTTACCGCAGGGCTATTTACGGTTCAGAGCGGAAATATGGGCAACGGCATTGAGCGCGGAGCTTGCTTTGCAAATGAAAACAGCTGGTTTGGATTTGAAAATGTGGATTTCGGGACAATAGGCAGCAACAGGGTGACAGTGCCGATTTTTGCAAACTGCACCACACCCGTAAGAATACGCTTTTATGACGGCATACCCGGAGAGGGCGGCGAAGTGATAGGCGACTTTGAATACTTCAAGCCTCCCGTATGGCTTACTTATATTCCCGAAACATACACTCTTGACAAGACTCTCAAGGGTATTCACACTATTGTAATGGAATCCTCCGACGGCTACAATATCAAGGGATTCTGTTTTGACAAGCCCATCAAGGAGCGGACGGAAATAAACGCTGCCGACGCCGACAGCATTTACGGCGATAAATTCACCAAGGGCGACGTTGATGTAACAGGAATAGGCAACAATGTAATGTTCGATTTCGGAGAATTTGATTTTGACAAAAACCCTGTTACAAAGATAGTCATCACGGGAAGATCGGAACTGCCTAAGAACAGTATACACATTATTTTCACCGGTGACAGTGAAACGAGAATACTGGCCGAATTTGAGGGAACAGGGGAGTATACCCCAAGAGAATTCCCCATAGAGGGTATTATCGGACGGCAAAAGGTTTCCTTTGCATTCCTCCCGGGCAGCGATTTTGATTTTCTCTCGTTCCGATTTGAGTGAAAGGAACATTAAGCTTATGATCTCAATAAAACCTATGACAAGACAGCACTGCCCGGCTGTAATAGAAATGATGAGGGAATTTTACTCATCTCCCGCAGTATTTACCGGTTCTGAGGAAATATTCAGAAATGATGTGGAAGAATGCATAAGCGGCAGCCCTTATCTTGAGGGGTATGTATTTACGGAGGGAGACGCTGTTGTCGGCTATGCTATGATTGCCAAGAGCTTTTCCACCGAATTCGGCAAGCCCTGCATATGGATAGAGGACATATATTTAAAGCCCGGGTACAGGGGCTTCGGCGCTGGAACGGCATTTTTCGGGTTTATTGAGGAAAAATATCCCAATGCCCTTTTGCGGTTGGAGGTTGAAAAGGAAAACGAAAGGGCTATCAGGGTTTACCGCAAAAACGGCTTTGAAATGCTGCCGTATATGGAGATGAAAAAGTGAATAAATCCGCCGCCTTCTGCCAATAATTACCGCAGGAGGCGGTTTTGATTTGAGCAGGACAAATATAAAATTACTGGTGATAGCTGCTGCGGCAGGACTTGCGGGGATATGGCTGATGTGGCGGATAATGGTTATAGATATCAACAGGGATTATTATTTAAGCTTTGACAGCAGCGCTCCCCGCAAGGTGGATATTGTCTGCTCATACGGGGAGATTTACGACAGAAACGGCATTCCCTTGGTAAACAGGCAGGAGCGGTATATTGCGGTGATAAATCCCGAGACAGCTGATAAAAACACTTTACGGGGGCATATTGAGGACAGGCAAAAGTATGAGGAATGTATAGACGGCACGGCGCTTTTTCTTTGCGAGGTGGACAGTCCCGAGCTTGACAGCGTTACTGTAATAAATGTAAAAGAGCGATATCCGAAGGAAAACTCGGAAGCGCCCATTGCCCCCCACATTATAGGCTATGTGGGGGAGGACGGGGGCGTGAGCGGTATTGAAAAATCCTGCAATGATATTCTCAGACAGCCCAAAAGTACGGTAACTTTAAGCTACAGCGTTGACGCTGACGGAAATATGCTTGAGGGAGACGGACTTTCCATGAACTGGCAAAGCTCATACCGCACAGGGGTATGCACGTCCCTGGATTACGAAATTCAGCTGGCAGCCCAAAATGCCATGAAAAATGTGGAAAAGGGGGCGGTTGTGGTGATGGACATTACCACAGGGGATATCTGCGCTGTGGTAAGCTGTCCCGATTTTGACCCTGCTCACCCGGAAAGAAGCCTTGATTCGGAAGATTCTCCCTTTGTCAACCGTGCATTCAGCGCTTACAGCGTTGGCTCTGCATTTAAACTGGTAACGGCGGGGGCGGCTCTGGAATACGGAATATCGGAGAGATATTCCTACGATTGCGGCGGGAGCATTAAGGTAAGAGGCAGTAATTTTGACTGCCACCGCTACGGCGGTCACGGCAGGCTGGATATGAGGGAAGCTATGGTGGAGTCCTGCAACCCTTATTTTATCAGTCTGGCAAGCGATATCCCAACGGATTTCCTTTATGAATTTGCGGAGGGGCTTGGATTTGGGAAGGCCTGTAGGTTGGGAAGTGGGATACAATCCGCTGCGGGTGTCCTGCCTACGGCGAGGGAGCTTAAAGTTCCCGAGGAAAAAGCGAATTTCGCATTCGGGCAGGGAAAAGTTTCTGCAACACCTTTGCAGATAACGCTTTTAACGGCGGCAATCGCAAATCACGGACAAATGCCGGCTCCCATTTTAATAAACGGCGATCTGAGCGGCAGTGAGGTGACAGCGGCGGCAGCTCCCTCTTTTCACAGGGTAATGAGATCATCCACCGCCGATAAACTGCGATCATATATGATCTCCACACTTTACAAGGAAAATTCAAAGGCTGTGCCCGAGTTTACCACGGGAGGCGGAAAGACCTCCACTGCCCAGACCTGGACATACAATGAAAACGGCGAAGAAAATATGAACTGCTGGTTTACCGGCTTTTTTCCTGCGGATGAGCCGAGATATGCTGTAACGATAATGATAGAGGAGGGTGTTTCGGGTAACATTACCTGCGGCCCCGTTTTTAAGGAGATTGCGGACAGCGTTAAAATGAGAAGATACAGCGAAAAGGAAAAATAAATTTTCAAAAATTGCCTGATCCCCCTTGAAAAAATTCCCTTGATATGTTATTATTTTAACAGAGATTTTTTTAAGGAGCGGTGAACATGAACGAATGCAAAAAAGATTTTACAAAGGGCGCATTTGTTGGTATCGAGCTGGGTTCAACCAGGATAAAGGCGGTGCTTACCGACAGCAGCCTTGCCCCTGCGGCAAGCGGCGAATACACTTGGGAAAACCGTTACGAGAACGGTTATTGGACATATTCCCTTGATGACATACACACGGGATTCAGAAAATGCTTCGGGCAGCTTGCGGAAAATGCCAAGGCAGCATACGGCATTACTTCCGATAAATTTACGGCTATGGGCATTTCCGCCATGATGCACGGGTATATGGCTTTTGACAAGGAGGGCAATTTGCTTACTCCGTTCAGGACTTGGCGCAACACTACGGCTGCCGAGGCGGCAGCTGAGATGTCAAGGGCGCTTAACTTCAACATTCCTGCACGCTGGAGCGCTGCCCACCTGTATCAGGCGATCCTTGACGGCGAGGAACATTTGCAGCGGCTTTCACATATTACCACCTTGGCAGGCTATATAAATTACCGCCTTACAGGGGACAGGGCTGTTGGAATCGGCGAAGCCTCGGGGATTTTCCCCGTAAAGGACGGAGATTACGACAGGGAGCGCTTAAATAAATTTCAGCAGATGATAAGGGACAGGGGTTATGATATTGATCTGCGTGAGGTACTGCCGCCTGTTAAAACCGCAGGAGCGGAAGGTGCAGTCCTTACGGAGAACGGGGTAAAATTCATTGACCCCGACGGGCTTACGGGAATAAAAAGCGGACTGCCTCTCTGCCCTCCCGAGGGTGATGCGGGCACGGGTATGACTGCTACAAATTCGGTGCTGCCGGGAACGGGTAATATTTCAGCGGGAACTTCCGTTTTTTCTATGCTTGTGACCAAAGAGCCTCTTAAAGGCGTTTACCCCGAGATAGATATTGTAGCGACTCCCGACGGCGCTCCTGCTGCCATGGTTCACTGCAACAACTGCTGCTCCGAACTGGACGCATGGGTGAATATGTTCGGGGAATTTGCAAAGCTTATGGGCATAGATTCAGATAAATCCAAACTTTATAACACTCTTTACAATAATGCGATGGCTGCGGATAATACCTGCGGCGGCGTTTGCGCCTGTAATTTCCTTTCTGCCGAGCCTGCGGCGGGGGCGCAAAAGGGAAGTCCGCTATATTTCAGGACTCCGGGCAGTAAGCTAGAGTTGGGAAATTTCTTCCGTGCGCAGTTGTATTCCGCTGTAGCGGCTCTTAAAATAGGTATGGATATTCTCTTTGACAATGAAGATGTGACCGCCGAGGAATTTACGGGGCATGGAGGCTTTTTCAAAACGGCGGCAGGTCAGAAG
>CAMWIR010000076.1 GCA_947174365.1 uncultured Ruminococcus sp.
GTGTGCGGATTTAGCTCATCTGGTAGAGCGCCACCTTGCCAAGGTGGAGGTAGCGAGTTCGAGCCTCGTAATCCGCTCCATGATTCGTCGAGACAATAGTCTCGGCGTTTTTTTTAGAAATTAGAGGTTAGATGTAAGAGGTTAGAGGCGGTTGACGTTTATTTTCACAGGAAAATTTTATTGGCGGACAGTCGTTCGTTTCATAGATTATTGCTGTGAAAGAAAAAAATAATTTGGGAGTTGAAAAATATGCTGGATATCAGGTTTTTAAGGGAAAATCCGGAGACAGTCAAGGAAAATATAAGGAAAAAATTTCAGGACATAGATGATAATAATAAAAAAAGCAAGATTCCTTTAGTTGATGAGGTAATTGAGCTTGACGCTAAGGCAAGAGCCACCCAACAGGAAGCGGACAAGCTGCGTGCCGACAGAAACCGCATTTCAAAGCAGATAGGTGCTCTTATGGGGCAGGGCAAGAAGGACGAGGCGGAGGCTGCCAAAGCGCAGGTAACGCAGTTCTCCGAGAGGCTTGCGGAGCTTGAGGCTGATGAGGCGCAGCTTGCGGAAAAGATAAAGGAAATAATGATGATCATTCCCAACATCATTGCCGATGATGTTCCCATAGGGAAAGACGACAGCGAGAATGTGGAGCTGGAGAAATTCGGCGAGCCTGTTGTCCCGGGGTTTGAAGTGCCTTATCACACGGACATTATGGAAAAGCTCCACGGCATTGATCTGGACGCTGCAAGGAAGGTTGCGGGGAACGGCTTTTATTACCTCATGGGGGATATTGCCCGCCTGCACTCGGCTGTTACCTCTTATGCAAGAGATTTTATGATAGACAAGGGTTTTACCTACTGTATTCCCCCTTTCATGATCCGTTCGGGGGTCGTTACTGGAGTTATGAGCTTTGCGGAAATGGACGCTATGATGTACAAGATAGAGGGCGAGGACCTTTACCTTATAGGCACGAGCGAGCATTCCATGATAGGCAAATACATTGACACGATCGTTGATGAAGAAACTCTCCCACACACTCTTACCAGTTATTCTCCCTGCTTCCGCAAGGAAAAGGGTGCGCACGGTCTGGAGGAAAGAGGCGTTTACCGCATTCACCAGTTTGAAAAGCAGGAAATGATCGTCATTTCAAAGCCCGAGGACAGCATGGAGTGGTTCCATAAAATGTGGAGATATACGGTAGATCTGTTCCGTTCCATGGACGTGCCTGTGCGGACTATCGAATGCTGTTCGGGCGACCTTGCCGACCTTAAAGTAAAATCCTATGATGTTGAGGCTTGGAGCCCCCGTCAGAAGAAATATTTTGAAGTGGGCAGCTGCTCCAATCTGGGCGACGCTCAGGCAAGGCGGCTTGGCATAAGAGTCAAAGGCGCTGACGGTAAAAAATATCTTGCGCATACCCTTAACAATACCGTTGCCGCTCCCCCGAGAATGCTCATTGCCCTTTTGGAAAATAATCTTAACGAGGACGGCAGCATTCGCATTCCCGAAGCTCTGAGGCCTTATATGGGCGGAAAAGCGGTCATTGAGGTAAAATAAATTAACAGGAGGACTTTTATGGATATCAAGGCAAAAATTGAGGAAATTGTAAATAAGGTAAAAAAAGACAAGAACTTTGCGGCGGAGTTTTCGACAGATCCTGTAAAGGCTGTTGAAAAAGTTCTGGGAGTTGACCTGCCCGACGATCAGATAAACAAGCTTATTGACGGCGTTAAGGCCAAGATAAAGGCAGAGGACGTTATGGGCAAGGTCGGGGGACTGCTGGGCGGTTTCAAAAAGTAAATCAATAAAACGACCCTGTGCAATGTCTGTACAGGGCTGTTTTTACTTTTGGGGTTGAAAAAATCGGCAGACATTGTTATGTGCCTGCCGATTTTTTTGCGGTCGGGACCGTCCGTTATTCAAGATATTCGTCTATCAATCTTATCATCAGCTCGTTGAGTTTTTCGTCCTCGGGTTCTTCGGAAACGGTAGGAGCAAGGTGGGAATAGCCCACGCCGCTTTCATCTGTAAGATAAACGTATGTTCCGCCGCTTATCACTGCCATTGTACGCATTAAATATTCCACGTCAAATTCCGCTCCGCTGGAAACTATGGGGATTATCCTTATGCCCTTTGCCGAAGCCGCTTTTGCGGAGCTTACAAGACTGCGGGTTATTTCATCGGAGGAATGAGCGGGAGCGTCAAGAACCATGAACATTATCTTTGTGCTGTCCTCACGCCATTTGTGCCCGTTTACTGCGTTTTCAAGGGCAGCGTCCACAGCCTCGGGATAATTTCCGCCGCCATACGCTTCCTGAGCGGAAAGCTGCTCGGACGCCTTTTGCATATCGCTTGTAAAGGCAAAGGGTCTTACAATGTAATCGTCCCCCTCGTCACGGTAAAAATTCATGCTCACCCGCTTGTCAAGCCCGGGGTTGTCGCTGTCCACGCG
This sequence comes from uncultured Ruminococcus sp., assembly GCA_947174365.1. Lineage (GTDB taxonomy): Bacteria > Bacillota > Clostridia > Oscillospirales > Ruminococcaceae > Huintestinicola. The sequence goes on from CAMWIR010000076.1 coordinate 2,453, forward strand.
CTTTATAACGTCCAGGAATTCCGCCTGCAAATATTCCAGCTCATCATCCATTGACCCTGTGGTGTCTATCATAAACATAAGGTCGAGAGCTTTTTCGGGGGCTTTGTACTCACCCTTGAGGCTCACATTAAATTTGAGGCAGATATCCTCCTGAGATATTCTGAACCGCCTCCGCTCGCTTCCTGCGGAAATTTCCAGCACGGACGGCGTTTCCCGTCTGCCGTTAATGTTGTAGAAAACGTAGGCAACGCCTTTGTTGTTCGTTCTTGCCTGTCCCAGAATGCGGCTGCCGCTTTTTAGGGTGACAAGAGCGTTTTCCACATATTCGCCGTTGCTGTCGGTAACGACCACAGTATGCCTGCGGGAAGACCTTACTTTGAAAAGGCTATGCTCCTCCTGCCATTTATCCGTGGACATAAGCTTCAGGTATTCGCCGAAATGCTTATTGTCATTCCATTCTCCTGCGGTAAGAGTGCCTGCGGTTATTTCGCTGTAGCTGAAATCGGCGTCATCGTCGTAGCCTATTTCCTCTTCATAATCATAGTCGGCGGACTCCTCTAAAACATCGCCCTCGCCAGCCGAAGGAGCATAAGCGGGCACATCTTCTTCGTCCTCTGCCGCCTCTCCGGGCGCAATATCATCATATTCACTCGGTGCACGGAAAACTATCCCCGCATAAGCGTAAACTTCCTCGGAATATTCTCCCTGAACGGGTGCGCCGCTTTCCTTGAATCTCGGACAGATCTTGTAAACATATAATTTGTCCTTGTCACCGCGTGCGGTGCGGTCGGTGTACTCGGTGCTTCTTGTTACGGCTATTTTTTGGAGATTGCCGATAAGAGCGCCGTTCTCATCGCACCTCGCCCTGTAGATGATGTAGTCAACAGCGTCATCTACAGCCTCCCACTTTAAAAATACCCCCTGTTCGGCAGTCTCGGCGGTAAGAGAATAAACGCTCTCGCTGCTTTGTAAGCCTTCCGGCAATTCCTCCGCAGCCATTGCCATAGGAGCAAATGCAGCCATTGCCATGACTGCTGCGCATAATGCAGCGACCCTTTTCATACCATAAAGCTTTTTCATAATAAATTACCTTTCCTTTCTGTTTTTTAATACATCGGTTTTTGCCCTGCTGTATTATATACAACTCACAAAGGTAAAATTTTTCATTATTATTTAAGTTTGTAAGATATTATAATTTTTGTTCGGTAAATCTGTTGGTTTTTACCAAAAAAGTGCAGATATTGCATATCACACCATGCAACAGCTGCACATTTTTTTAACTAATAGGTGAAGATTTTAATACCCGCTTCTTAGCGCTTCCAATGTCGTAAAATACATATTCATAGCTTTCGTTATAATAAAAAATACTATTTCGGTATATGCTGTATTTTTGAAAGGCGGGAAAATCGGGATCAAAACGCAGATCGTCAATTTTATGCGCACCGCCGCTGCCCGATTCGATCAGTTCTTTATTTGTAAGTATGTTGTCTTTATAGGTGTTCAGTTCATAGAAATATTTTCCGTTCAACAGATTAACATTGACCGCATTTATGGGAAGCTCCGCACAAATAAAGCTGCCGTCATCGGAAATATAGCCGTCAATATTATCGCCCGACAATTCGTAATACTCTCCCTCAGAAGTATATCCCGATCTGCTGCCGCTGCCCTTTACATAGACAGTGTCGTTATAATATGCGCAAACGTCCTTGACCTTATATTCCCCGCCCGTATCGTAGGATATATAAGTCTGCTCCATAGTGTCGGCGTTATACAAACATATCTGCCCCGTCGGAACGGTCACAATACAGTCGTACTCCTCGGAGGCTTCACGGTCGATCTCCTCGCACACCCATGCGATATAAAGCGTTCCGTTCTCATCGGAAATAAAATGTGCTCCGTAATAAAAACCGTCATAAATATCGGACAAATTGTGACCGCAATTGCCGTAAATGTCCGCTTCATCACACTCACCGTCTTTGTGCAAAACGGCACTTTTGCCGTCCGAATCCAGAATCCCGAGACAATAGGTATATTCGTCCTCTTCACGGTATGCTCCGTAATAGGAATAATAGAGCATATCGTTATAGACAGCCCATTCTTTAAGGGAATAGTTTTCCCCGAAACCGCACAGGGCTTTTTCGTTTTTGCCGTCGGGAGCGGCAGAAAATATCTCAATACCCTCGTCGGATTGCCTTGTATAATAAATATGCTTTCCGCTGTCAAGAATTTTTCCGAAACTGTCCTCCGACCTTATGAGTTCCGTCTCATTTTCTCCGCTGCGGCAGGCTCTCATAATTGAGCTTGTGCCGGTGTCAATGTTATCAACATAATAAATATGGTTTCCCTGAACAGGGCTTCCCCATTTGCCGTAGGTGTAAATACTCACAGGTTTGGACATTTCGCCTGTACTTCCGTCCGTATACCTTGCTTTGACGGCATAAGTATACCTTGTATCTGGTTCGAGTTTCTCATCTCTGCATGAAGTACCGTTTAACTCGCCGTATTCCTCGAATTCTCCCGACCCCTCATTCAGAAGATACAGAATATATGACTTTGCACCGTCAACTGTCTGCCAGGACAGCTTGTTAGTTGAAAAATCAACATTTGAAACCGTCAGAACGGGTGATGACGGCTTTGCGGTCACAATTGCCGACACGGTTGCCGAAACGTCAGCCGTAACAGTTTCGGAAACGGTTTGCGGTTTTTCGGACCGTGCTGTTTTCGCTGCTGTTTCCGTTATCGTTTCTGTTACAGTCTCCGTTGCTGTTTCTGTAATTATTTCCGTTTCCGTCAATATATCCGTCTGCGTATATGTATAAGCTTCCGAAACGCTTTCCTGTCCGTCTGTTACATCCAAAATGCTGTCGGAAAAGTTTTCCTGCGGTTCGGTACTCATAACCTCACCGCAGGAACAAAGTGCAAAAACAGCAAAAGCAATCGGCATACAGTATCTTTTTTTCATAAGTCACCTCTGTTTGACCTGACAGCATAACAGGCAGACCCGTGCAAGTACACCGATCACTTAATGATCTCAATATACCCGATAATAGGCACTCTTGCCGCAGTGCCCTGTGCAGCGCCGATAATTACGATTATCCAGCCGATAAGCACTAGTAATCCGGCGATACCGGCCACGATCCAGCCTATGAAGGGGATTCTGCCTACAACTCCCGCAGCTGCCGACAGAATGAACAGCAGTAGACCCTGATTAGCGAAAAATCTGCCGTACCGTGAATCGGGGCACGCCACCAAGGGCAGGAAAAACAGTATACTGAAAATAAGGGAAATTATGACCAGAGCCTTGTTGCGGTTTACGTCATTAGGGTCAAAATAGATGTTATCGTTCATAAAAACGCTCCTTTCCTATCAAAAGCAAGAAGCAGGAAGCAAGAGGCAGGAAATTGCAAATTGCCAATGCGCCTGCAATTCCCCCGGAGCCTCATACCCTGTTCTCTTGCTATCGCTCGGTTACTTTATAACCCTTACCCTCACCACATTTTCGGGTGCGGAAAGCTTAACTTTGATATCCTCGGTAATATCGCCCTCTGCGTCAATAAGCGTGCAGGCGAAATTGCCCTTGGAGGGGCTTATCATATTGGAAATATTTATCCCTGCCGTTCCCAAAATGCTTGTTATCTCGGAAATGACCGCAGGCACGTTCTTGTGAAGCACAACTATCTTTGTACCTGCCGCATTAAGCTCGGCATTGGGGAAGTTTACGGAATTTCTGATATTTCCTCTTTCGAGATATTCTATCAACTCTTCCGCTGCCATAACAGCGCAGTTGTCTTCCGCCTCGGGAGTGGACGCGCCCAGATGAGGCAGGCAGGTAACGCCCGGTGTCCCCAGCATTTCCTCCGTGGGGAAATCCACTACATATGCCGCAACCTTGCCGCTTGCAAGAGCCGATTTGGTAGCCGCCGTGTCCACCAGTTCCCCTCTTGCAAGGTTCAGTATGCGAACGCCGTCTTTCATCTGTGCAATGGTGTTCTCATTGATAGTTCCCTTTGTTTCGGGGGTGTAGGGTGTGTGAATGGTAACATAGTCGGAATTTGCATAAAGCTCGGAAATATCGTTTGTCATCTTTATCCCGGGGTTCATGGAAAGAGCAGCCTTTACCGAAAGATAGGGGTCGTAGCCGATAACTTTCATGCCGAGGCTCATAGCCGCATTTCCCGCCAGTGCGCCTATAGCGCCCATGCCTATAATACCCAGAGTCTTGCCGTAAATTTCGGGTCCCGCAAAAGCGGATTTGCCCTTTTCCACCATTTTTACGACCTCGTCCCCATTGCCTTTAAGGGACTCCGCCCATTTAACGCCCTCAGTGAGCTTTCTTGAGCTCATAAGAAGAGCCGCAATAACAAGCTCCTTAACCGCATTTGCATTAGCTCCGGGTGTATTGAACACCACAATGCCCTCTCCCGCGCAGCGCTCCACGGGAATGTTGTTCACTCCCGCTCCCGCACGGGCAATTGCCAGCAGGTCGCTGCCGAATGTCATATCGTGCATAGCCGCCGAACGCACCATTATCCCCGCAGGGTTTGCTGCATTATCGGAAACATTGTAGCTGCCCTTGTCGAACTTATCCGTGCCGCAGGCGGCTATTTTATTAAGTGTAAGTATTTCAACCATTTTAATAAACTCCTTACCGGAAAGCAGATGTTTGCCGTAAAACCGAAAATTTTCCGATCAACCGAACATCTGCTTTTTATTATTTTGATTAGGTGGGATCTGCGGTGAGTGATACCATAGTATTGAAAACACTTGCCGCCTTAACCCATAAAGCCTTTTTCGCCGATGTCAAGGTCAACAACGGGATCTCCGTCAGCGTCCACCAGTACCGTAAGACCGCCCGAAGAGCCGTCCTCACGGTAAAGATAATTCACGCCTGTTACCCTGTCCACCCATATCTCGATCACCGAAACTGTACCCTGCTTGTATTTCCTTACAAATCTTTCGTCCATGGAAAACCTCCCGAAAATACATCAGCCGTTATTTTCCTCGAATTTCTTCATAAATTCCACAAGCTTTTCGCAGCCCTCCAGAGGCATTGCATTGTAAATGGAAGCCCTCATGCCGCCAACGCTTCTGTGGCCTTTAAGGTTGATAAAGCCCGCAGCCTTTGCCTCGGAAACAAACTTAGCGTCCAGTTCGTCATTGCCCGTAACAAAGGGAATATTCATAAGGGAGCGGTCCTTACCCTGTACAGTCGCCTTGAACAGCTTGGAGGAATCGAGGAAATCATAAATAACAGCAGCTTTCTTCTCGTTGAGAGCTTTCATAGCGGTAAGCCCGCCCATTTCCTTTACCCATTCAAGCACCAGCTTTAAGATGTAAATGGAATAGGTGGGGGGAGTGTTGTACATTGAACCGTTGTCCGCATGAATCTGATAATTAAACATAGTGGGAGTGGATTCTCTTGCCTTGCCGATCATATCCTCACGGACAATAACTACAGTAAGCCCCGCAGGACCCATATTTTTCTGAGCGCCCGCATAAATAAGAGCAAACTTTGACACATCCACAGGCTCAGAAAGAATGCAGGAGGACATATCCGCCACCAGTGGAACATTCACATTTGGCAGTTCAGCCCACTTTGTGCCGTAAATGGTGTTGTTAAGGCAGATGTGGAAATAATCCGCATCGCTGCGGCACTCGCCGGGGTCAACCTCGGGGATATAGGAAAAGGTCTTATCCTTGGAGGAAGCTACAGCCTTTGCGTCGCCGTATCTTGCCGCCTCCTGATATGCCTTGTTAGCCCACTGGCCTGTGATAACGAAATCCGCCTTGCCCGAGCCGTTCATAAGATTGAGGGGTATCATAGCGAACTGGGAGGAAGCGCCCCCCTGCAAAAACAGCACCTTGTAATTATCGGGAACAGACATAACTTCCCTTAAAAGCGCCTCTGTTTCGTCAATTATCGCCTGATACTCCTTGGAGCGGTGGGACATTTCCATGACCGACTGCCCCGTGCCCTTGTAATCAAGCATTTCGGCCGCTGCGGTACTGAGCACCTTTTCGGGCAACATAGCAGGTCCTGCGGAAAAATTATAAACTCTGGACATAAAAAAACTTCCTTTCAATAAGCCTGACGGCAAACAATCAAAACATATATTTATTATACCATAAAAGGGAGAATTTGTCAAGGGGCATATTTTCTTTTTCGGTTCAATATCGGGTCGGGAAAATATTCTTAAAAAACAAAGCGGACAGTCATTCAAAATAATAGAATAACTGCCCTATAACATTATAAAATAAATGCACCGGAAGATACTATGGTTTCTTATTTACAGCTTTTTGACCGGTCTGATATACTTCCAGAACCGCTCGGGGTCATGATAAAAATAGAACACTCTTCCCTGTGCGGTGTCAAGGCAATATCCCGACTGCGCATAGTCAAAGCTTTTCATTGCCTCTTCGATTTTTTGCTCAACAGTCTGATTTTGCGTTTGAAAATCGAACGGACCGTGTTCAAATACAATGTATTCTCCCTCCGGAACATCCATTATCTGCATCTGCTTCGGTATCTCGCCGCTGTAATCCGCAGGAAGCCGCACACCGTAGCTTTCTGCCATCGGGATACCCCAGCTGCATATCCTGCCTGTAGGTTCGTTGATAAACGCCATTATCTGACCGCTTCCGCTGTTGGCATCGCTGCCGCCCATATCGTCAAGCTTTCCTTTTATGCTGTCAAGAAGTCCGCAGATCGTTTCGCAGTCCTGTCCCGGGATAAGGCTTTGCTTTTCCCAAAAATCCCAATAACCCATGCTTTCGTAATTCCTGATGTGCAGATATTTGTGTGCGGGTATTGTCACAAAATATACCTTTACATCATTTTCGGTGTTTGCCACACTTGTTCCTCCAATACTTATCAAGTAGCAGTCAAAAGGCTTGATGATAGTGCGAAGAACAACAGGTACGGGATTGTCGCGATATTCACTCGGCGTTATACCGTAGGCTTCTTTAAAGGAACGGGAGAACGCCTCATGACCCGAAAAGCCGTGATCCAGTGCAATTTCCAACAAGCCCTTTGAGGTGTCTCTTACTTCCTTTAAAGCAAAAGCAAGGGTACGGTGCCGCAGATAATCACGAAAATGCATTCCCGAGATCTCTCTGAATTTACGGGAAATATAAAATTCGGAATATCCCAGTCTGTGGGAAAGATAAGAAAGCGTCAACGTCTCATTATCATGTTTTTTTATACACTTATCAATTTCTTCCACGATCGTTTGCACCAAGCTGTACCATTCGCCCATTTATTATTTCACCTCTTTCCGAACTGCTCTAAGATAATTATACAGTATCGGAAAAGCTTTGTCTTGATTTCGATTGCAAAAATTGTGCTTCTCGGAAAAAAGCAAGCGAAAGCTGTTATAATTTATCCCCTCTCCCTTATCAGCTCCTGCACTTCTGTAATGGGAATTCCCTTTACACTGTGGCTGCCTATATATTCCGAGCAGGTGTAAATGTGAACATCGCAGGATTTGTTGAACCGCTGGAAAACAGTCTGCGTTATCCGAATTTCCGCCACACGCTTCAAAGGCACAGTCACCGTGTGAAACTGATATCCCTTGCAGTATTTGGCGCAAATGCTGTCCTCGGTGATGTTTATGCCGTTGGTGCAGTAAGCGGTCGCCTTGACAAGCAGCAGCCATACCGCAGGTATCTCCCCCATTACCGTAAGAAACGCCACAAGTTCATGCCAGTGAGGGAAATACACAAGCCCCGCAAATCCCAGCCCGATTATCCCGAAAATCATCAGCACCGGCGGCCAGATAAACCGCCATACATAAGAGGGTCTCGGGCTTATAAAGCTGTCGCACATGGAAAATTCGGGCAGCAGCATTCCCATAGCTCCGCCCTTGCTTTTTCCCTTAGGAGGCTTTGCGCTGCAAACCGGCACGAATACGGGAATCTCGTTTTTCCGCTTGCCGTAGCCCGTGCAGTTTACATGGAGACTGGTTATGCCGAACAGCTTCATTACAAGATTTTGCCGCATATCAGCCATATTTATTTTTTTCGCATTTATGCAGTAGATCCGCTTTACCCACAGCCCGCAGGAAATGACAATGCCGCCTCCACGCCGCCTTGCGGTGAATTTAAGGTAGCGCATTACATTTATTATAAAGCTCAGCAGAAAGCCGATACCTATCACTATAGAAATAGCAATACCCGCAGGGGAAATTCCTGCAATTATCCGTCCCGTAAGATTTACCACAGCATCCGACAAGTCGTTTACCGCATTCACAAAATCCTGCTGGAGCCTGTCCCCTATAATGTCCGACCCTCCCGAAAGCAGCGTTATAAGCAGCGCCACCCCCGACAGAGCCGAGGAAAACAGCAGGGAAAACAATATCAGCGCCGTTTTGGAAACGCTGTAGCTGCGGTTAAAGCTGCTGTGTATCCCCTTGAATTCCTCGGAAAGCCGGTTAAAAAGCTCCGCACGCTCTGCCTTCGTAATAAGAATGCTGATATCCGCACTTCGGCGGCTGCCCTGTGCAGCGTCTGTGTCTATGTAAATTTTAGAAAGTCCCAGGCTTCGGTAAAAAGGATTCTCCTCCGCCGTTGCAGCGCACAGGCGGCTGTATTCTATCTCCAAAGAGGTATGCATAAAAACGCCCTTGTTTACCCGCACAAGCTTTTCCCCGATCTCATACTCGGTGTAATACCACCGCAGCACAGCCGCAGCGACCATTACAGTTACCGTAAGAATGTCCCACCCTGCGCCCTCCGCCCAGGTCTTAACATCAAAGCGCAAAGCGGCAAGACCTCTTATCAAAGGGATAAGAAGCAGCCAGAAGTTTTTTGATGTATATCCTATCAAGGCAGCAGGGTGCTGGCGTTTCATAAATAATATCCTTTCACTTATTTTCGGTATCCCGTAAATTTCATGACAAAAATACTTTTAGTAAAATGTTTTGTGTAAAATACTTTTTGTTTAATTTACATAAAGTATAATAAAATAAAAATCTCCAAAAAGTTGATAAAGACTTTTTAAAATTACAAATTGTATAAAACAATATAATTATTTTTATTTGTATAAAAACTGTCAAATCAAGCTGATATTTACTGTTTGTATAATGAGTAAAACAATTTACTTAACGTATATCAAAAACATTTATTCGTAACTTATCTGCCAAATTCAGGGAAACGTTGATTAAATAAATTTAAAATATTTTTTATTTTACAAATGACTTTTGACGGCGTCTTTTTCTTAGCAATATTCAATGCATATAACTTAAATTACTTTAAAACAGCTGTATTTTATATTGCAGAAAAGGAAAATTATTTATATTAACTTAATGTAATTAACGCAAATAATATTACAAAAAGTATAACAGCGAGTTAATCGGTATTTTTTACAATTGGCTGTAATGCGCGGCAGATATCAATTAAACTTCAGCTGCTCATTATCCCCCTGGCTGTCGTCAAAAGAGATCTGGGAATAACCCGAAAGCTGCCCCATAATATCCGCAGTCCCCTCCAAACCCGCATTGTCCTTGTAAATATAGTCCGCATTGCCTTCGGCGGTTCTTTCAACGGCAAAGCGCTTGGAAGCCTTTGCATGGGCGCTGCTTGCAATGCCGTCGCTGCGGAACATTTTCATGATCTCGGCGCAGTCCTTTTCGGAGAGGAACATAAATACCAGCCGTCCGCCCAAGGCATTGACCGAAACAAAGTTAAAGCAGGTTATCCGAGAAAAGGGCAGGGAGATCCTTGAAACGTGCTGCACAGCCGAAAGCTTCATAATGCGGAACGTTCGTGAAAATATCCCCGAGCAGGAAACGATCTCCTTTTCGTTCACCACGTATTTAAAGGACTTATACCACATAGGCAGCAGTATCACAATAAAGATCACATAAAGCGCCGCCACGATTATCATGATCGCCGAGACCACCTTGGCGGGAAACGGCATAACAGGCTTTGCCGGCGCGGTTATGGGCAGCCCCGAGATCTCGTTGATATACGGACCGAAGCGGTCGACAAGATACAGCCGCAGCACGTTAAGGGCGATCATCGCCCCGATAGTTATGAGGAAAGCCGCCGCCGACAGAAAGACTCTGCCCTTGGGAGCGGAATAATATGTTTTCGACTTTATGACGATCACCTGCCCTGCAAGATTATTTTTGCTTTGGATGCGGTTAAAAAAGAGCGGAGAAGCAAGAAGCAAGAGGCAAGAATAGGAACGGCTCTGCTGCTTTAAAAGCAACTCCGTACTATATATTTTTTGCCTGTCGGCATTATCGCATATCTGCATATGCACACAAATCGGGTCAAACTTATCTATTATAAATTATAACATAATTTTCCTGATTTGGCAAGAGGAATTTTGGCGAAAAAATGCATTTAACAAAATTTTAAATATATAGTATATTATCGGAAGTTTTCAAAGAAAAGAAAAATTATGACAGGTTTATTAACAAGCTAAAATCTCTTGCCTCTTAATTCTCTTGCCTCTTGTAACCAAATCGTGGCTAAAAAGTGCTTAAAATTATTAAATTTGTGGAATATGTGCAAGGGAGGCATGAATTTTTCCAAAAAATTTGTTATAATAATAGTTGTAGTGCGTTTTGAATTGTGCTATAATAATATCATGCAAAAAATCCCATAATAAGAAATTGGAGGAAAACAAAAATGAAAAAGAAGATTTTTGCAGCTCTTGCTGTTTCTGCAATGGCTATTTCCATGATGAGCGTTTCTGCTTTTGCAGAGGGTATTGAAGAGGACACCGATGTTATCATTGACGAGCCCGAGCTCATCGAGGATACCGAGATCGAGGTTACCGAGCCTGAGGTTATCGAGACAACTGTTACTCAGACAGAGGCTCCCGCTCCTGTACAGGAAGCTCCCTCTCCCAAGACCGGCAACGCTCCCGTTGCTATGGCAGTTATCCCTGTAGCTATCGCTGCAGCATCTGTTGTTGCTAAGAAGCACAGCAAGTAAGCCATACTCTATCAAACGCAGAAAACCGCTTTTCGAATTCTTTCGGGAAGCGGTTTTTGTTTGCTCAAACGCCGCAGAATGGCTTTGCTCCCGCTCACAAGCCTAGAGACCGTGACTTTCTGCATACAGCACAAAGGCCATTCATCGGCATCCGAGGGGAAAAAAGGCGGCGTTTAGCAGTTAAGTATTTGTGTTAAATTTGCAAAAATTTTACCGAAAGCGCAAGCGTTTCATAAATTGGAGCGGATTTTATACCCTGTAAACGGGAAAAATATTATTGCCGACCGTTCGACAGCCGATTTTTTGGTTATGGATTTTCGGTGCCGGATTTTCGGTGCCGAATTTACGGTGCCGAATTTACGGTGCCGAATTTACGGTGCCGAATTTACGG
>CAMWIR010000077.1 GCA_947174365.1 uncultured Ruminococcus sp.
TCCGAGAAAATGAGATCGCAGATAGTCGGCATGAAGCAGGCGGTAAGAAATTGCTCGGACGGTATATCCCTTATACAGACCTTTGAGGGCGCGCTTGACCAGACAGTCACCATAATCAAAAGAATGAAGACCCTTGCAGTGCAGTCTGCCAACGGCACATACTGCAATGAGATCGACAGATCAGCTATAAAAATAGAGTTCAGCCAGCTCTGTGATGAAGTCAACCATATTGCCGACACGGATTTTAACGGCATTGTTATGCTCAATGACAGACATATGTCGGATGCCTTCACATATCTTTCCGACACCGGAGTTATACAGACTGCGCCCGAGAAGCTGGAATGGAGCTCCTATGTCAACAACACGAATTTTCCCGATCTGAAGATGACCATAAGAAAGCTTGAACCGGGAATTGCAGGAGTTACAAATTATGACAAATATATATTTGAATCTATAGCCATGCTGGAAAATGCAGAAATATCGGCAGATCTGAAAAAGGGATTCCCCGAATATTATTTTTCCGGCAGCGGCACTCCCGCCAATTTTTCCATAAGGACAGAGGATAACCTCGGAATTATCACCTACCATGCGCCGAGCGGCATAAGTGCGGACGTTGCGGAGGTGTATCTGCCGGAGATACCCCATAATGCTTTCAGCACAGCTACCGGGATATGGTACGGCGGCGGCGTGGGAAGCGGCAGCATACTGACCCCCTCGGAATGCGCTGACTGCAGTACAGAGGCGGGCAGACGCAAATATTACAACTGGCTCATATCCGTTCCCACCACTACCGTTACCGTCAATGACGATATTGCGACCTATACAAATGCTGCGGGCAATATTTATGATATGGGCAGTGAAAAGTTCGTCCTGCCTATAAATTCGTCGCCTTCCACATTTGCGTCCGTTACATGGAATAAAGACACAGTAAAGCCGGGCGATACCATTACCGTAGGAGGAGGCGGGTTCAGTTCTATTACATCCGACCGAAGCATATCACAATACGTTAAGGTGTTTGAGGGTGATGAGGATAATCCGCCAAGGTATGAATGGAAAAGTCAGACCTTTTCCATAGGAACTGTTTCGGCTGCCGCAGCAAGGGATTACTGGTTCGCACACAACGACAGCACATTGACATTTACCTATGATACCGTCGGGCAGAAATGGAGCGATAATAACCCTGACAGCTTCAACGCCTCCTTGGGGCTGAGCGGCAGCAGCATTGCAGGCGCTGTTGCCGACGCAAAAAGCAAGGGGCTGACCGTACCTGCGACTATAAGCTTTACTGTAAATATCCGAAAGCCCGGCACATTTTACGGCAACGGAGGATATCACTGGGCAAACGGTATGACAAACTGGGACTTTACCTTGGAAGAATACGACAGGGAACACCCCGAAAAGGGCGGTATAGATTACCGTGTGGCAGAGGACGGCGCAGTGTACACCTATGTTAACACAAACTTTGTAAGCACTGCTGAAGAGGGTCACTGGGAGGACGCTGAGGGACACTATGTTAATCTGGAGTCAGTGGGTGTGTATCTGCCCTCAGTGCCTGAGGACGGCAGCAGAGCGCCCGATACGGACATTCTTCACAGCGGTATGAAGATAAGGGTCACAAATCCCATTAACGGAGCTACAGGAACTGTTTCCGGCAAGCTGCATTTCTGGGATTCTCAGACTGACGCTTTTCGTGCGGGATATGACAACCTTTCCTACGCTGAGGATCTTGTTATACAGGCAGGAGCAAGGACAAAGGACTTGGTGGCGTTCACCTTTGATTACAGTGCAGGCGGTATAGGAGACCTGGAGGCGGATTTGAACTGCACTACCAAAGGACTGAGAATAGATACGCTTGACGTTGAGACCCGGCAAAGCGCAAATCTTGCCATAGACAGACTTGACACAGCTTTATCAAAGGTATCAATGATAAGATCGTCTTTCGGCGCAGCCCAGAACCGCCTGGAGCATAAAATTGACAATCTCAGCAATACCCTTGACAATCTCACCCTTGCCGAGTCCCGCATACGCGATACGGATATGGCGCAGGAAATAATGGAGTTTACAAAGGATCAGATCCTTTCCCAAGCCTCCGAGGCAATGCTTGCCCAGGCAAGCTCGCTGCCACAGCAGGTAATGAGCCTTATGGGAGAAAGCTGATAATATGCGGTAATGCCGCAAAAGAGGCTGTAAAAAAACTCCCGCCAATAAAAAAATATCCCGACAAAGCAGCATTAGAATGCCGATTTGTCGGGATTTGTTTTTTGAGTAAAAAGGGCTTTTGGAGTTTTTTTACTGTCCCGCTTTATAAAATGAAAATTCCTAAAATATTTATTCCCGTCTCTCAGATAATCAGCTTGCGAACTGACTGTTATACAGCTTTGCATAAAATCCGCCTCTGCGCAGCAGCTCCTCATGGCTGCCCTGCTCCACAATATGTCCCTCACGCATTACAAGGATAATGTCCGCCTCCCTTATGGTGGAAAGCCTGTGAGCAACTATAAAGCTGGTGCGCCCCTCCATAAGACGGGCAAAAGCCTCCTGTATCTTTATCTCCGTTCGTGTATCAATGGAGCTGGTGGCTTCGTCAAGGATAAGCATGGGCGGCAGACAGAGCATTACCCTTGCTATGCACAGAAGCTGCCGCTGCCCCTGGGAAAGACTGCCTTCCCCCTCGCCTATGACCGTGTCATACCCCTTGGGAAGCCGCTTTATAAAGCTGTGCGCATGGGAAGCCTTGGCAGCCTCGATTATCTCATCGTCCGTGGCGCCCGGGTTTCCCATAGCTATATTTTCACGAACCGTACCCGATTTGAGCCATGTCTCCTGCAATACCATTCCGTAATTTTTCCGCAGGCTTTTTCGGGTAATGTCCCTTATATCCTTGCCGTCCACGGAGATTTTACCCTTGTTCACATCATAAAATCTCATCAGCAGGTTGATAACAGTGGTCTTGCCGCAGCCCGTAGGCCCCGCTATAGCCACCCTCTGCCCCGGCTGCACCGACAGGCAAAAGTCCTCTATCAGCTTCTTTTCGGGAACATAGGAAAAGCAAACGTCTCTGAGACTTACCTGACCTTTCGCAGTGCCAAGCTCATAAGCGTCCTCCTTATCGGGGGTCTGCGGCTCCGCCTCAATAAGCTCAAAAAGCCGCCCCGCACAGGCAAGGGAATTCTGAAGCTCCGTCACCACTCCCGAGATTTCGTTAAAGGGCTTCGTATACTGATTTGCATAAGACAAAAAGCAGGAAAGACTTCCCACCGAAAACGCCCCTCCCGAGGACACCGATAAAAGCGCCCCCGTCAGAGCCACCGCCGCATAAACACAGTTGTTCACAAACCGTGTGGACGGATTGGTTATGGAGGAAAAGAATGTGGCACGCAGGGAATATGCCCTGAGCCGCTCGTTTATCTCATCGAATTTCTCAAGACTCTCCTTCTCTCTGCCGAAAGCCCTTACCACCTTTTGCCCCGAGATCATTTCGTCAATGAACGCAGTCTGCTCCCCTCTTGTTTCCGACTGCAATTTGAACATACTGTAGGTCTTTCTCGCAATAAATTTCGCAATGAACAGAGACAAGGGAGTCAGCACCACCACAGCCACCGTTATCATGGGACTTATGGACAGCATAAATCCGAGAGTTCCTATAATGGTAACGACTCCCGTAAAAAGCTGCGTAAAGCCCATCAGAAGCCCCTCGGCAAACTGGTCCGCATCAGCAGTTACACGCCCCAGTGTCTCCCCCGTGGGGTTAACATCCAGAAAGCTCAGCGGCAGCCGCTGAATCTTCTCAAAGGCAGCCTCCCGCATATCCCGCACCACATGGTAAGTGATAATATTGTTGATGTTATTCATCACCCACTGCACCGCCGCCGTGACCCCCACCACAATGGCAATTTGAGCCATTATAACGGATATCCCCTCAAAATCCACATTCCCCGGGGACACAATAAGGTCAATCGCCCTGCCCGCCAGTATCGGCACATACAAGGTAAGCCCCACCGTCACCGCCGCCATAATTATGGAAAGCGTCATATGCAGACGGTATTTTTTAATGTAGCGAAGCACCTTTTTGAGTGTGGCAGAGGCGGCTTTGTTATCGGACTTTTCCTTTTTTGCCGTTTCCGAACTCTTTGCCATTTAAACCGCCTCCTTTTTGAACTGGGAATTATAGATCTCCTTGTACACCTCGCAGCTTTTCAGAAGCTCTTCATGAGTGCCTATGCCCACAGCTTTGCCGTCGTCAAGAACTATTATTTTATCTGCATGGGCAATAGATGAGGTGCGCTGGGAAACAATAAACACCGTAGGCGCAAAATCCAGCTCCCGCAAGGATTTTCGCAAAGCAGCGTCCGTAGCAAAGTCCAGTGCCGAGGCGCTGTCGTCCAGAATAAGCACCTCCGGCCGCCGTACCAGTGCACGGGCTATGGTAAGCCTTTGCCGCTGTCCCCCCGAAAGATTCCTGCCTCCCTGCTCTATCTCGGCGCCAAGCCCTCCCTTTACCTTGACCACATCCGCCGCCTGGGCTGCCTTTACCGCCTGCATTATCTCTTCCTCGGAGGCGTTTTCATTGCCCCAGCGCAGGTTATCCGCAATAGTGCCCTTGAAAAGCGCCGCCTTTTGGGGAACTATGCCTATATTCTCCCGCAGCTGCCCCGGATTGGCATTTTTCACATCCTGTCCGTTCACCTTGACTACTCCCTCGCTTGCGTCATAAAACCGTGGTATCATATTGACAAGACTGCTCTTTCCCGAGCCTGTACCCCCGATAATTCCCACTGTTTCGCCTCTTTTCACCTTAAAGGAAATACCCTCCAGCGCCTTTTCTCCTCCTCCGTTATAAAGCAGTGAAACATTGTCAAATTCAACTGCATATCCGCTATCCTCGGAAATATTATTGCTCTGTGCATTTTCTTTGTTTTCCATATTGGGCGCCATATTATTTGGCACGATTTCCAGCACCGCCTGAATGCGGTTGCCGCAGGCAATGCTTTTGGTAATGCTGATTATGAGGTTGGCAAGCTTTATCAATTCCACTAAGATCTGCGACATATAATTGTACAGTGCAACAACTTCACCCTGCTTCAGCACGCCGCTGTCCACCCTCACAGCCCCCGCCTTGATTAGATAAATGACCGCAATGTTGATGATAACATAGGTGACGGGATTCATCAAAGCGGAAACGCCGCCCACGAATTTCTGAGTGCGTGCAAGCTCGTGATTTTTCTCGTTGAACCGTTCTGTTTCGGAATTTTCCAGACCGAACGCCCTTATGACCCTTACCCCCGTCAGATTTTCCCTGACAGCCCCCGTAACATCATCCAGACGCTGCTGAGCCTTTTTGTACAGCGGAATGCTCACAAGCATTATAGCAAAAACCACCGCAAAAAGAATGAGGGTGACATATACAAATATCATAGCGGTCCTCGGGTCAATGGTAAACGCCATTATCATCGCCCCGAACACCACAAAGGGAGAGCGCAGCAGCAGCCGCAGAGTAAGGTTAAGCCCCGTCTGCACCTGGTTCATATCCCCCGTAAGGCGGGTAATGAGGGTAGACGAGCCTACCTCGTCCAGCTGGGAATAGCCGAGCCTTCCGATATGCTCAAAAAGCACGTGCCGCAACTTTGCCGTAAAACCCACAGAAGCCTTTGCCGCAAAGAACTGAGCGGTAATGGAAAAAGCCAGTCCCGCAAAGCCCAGCCCAACCAGCACCAGACACATTTTAACGATATATCCCTTATCCCCGCCCGCAATGCCGTTGTCGATAATGGCAGCGATCACCAAAGGCGTAAACAATTCAAAAAGAGCCTCCAGCAGTTTAAAGAAAGGTCCGAGCACGCTCTCTTTCCGAAAGCCCTTTAAATATTTTAATAATTTAAACATAAAGCACCATGAAATTAATTAATAATGAAACATAAAATTCATATATAATATTGATTTTACTGACAATAGCAACAATGCCCCAAATATTGGGGCAAAAGTGCATTACTTTATAGGGGGGAACGATCGGCAAAAAGCCGATATGCCGCAATTCACAGCATACCATACAGCTTAGAAATCGTCCTTGTCGTCCTTTTCGAAATCTTCCTTCTCTGCGCCGTCCATGGCAGCAAGCTCGTCAATATCGCTCACATCATCGTCGTCGCTGTCCTTGCTGTCGTTGCTATCGCAGCCGTCGCAGAAAGAGCAGTCGTCATCGCCGAAGAAGATCTCATCGTCATCATCAAAGCTGTAGTCATACTCCTCCAGCTCCTCGCGCTTTTTAACGCAGTAAATGGCGGCGGCAGCTCCCGCAGCAGCCGCAAACATTGTCAGCAGCGCAACACCGAAAGCATTCTTCATAAATAATCACTCCTTAAATTTTCAATAATCATCGGACTTTTTAAAGAAAAAATCACCCTGCAAATAGTATTATAACATACAAAGCGAAAAATTACAAGAGCAAATTTGAAATTTTTTCCAAAAATGTAAATTTCATTCACGGCTGTGAAATGGAACAGCTTCCGTCCTCGGAATTTTGTGCGGGAAACATTTGACTGCCACCGTAAATCTTACAGTCCGCAGCCGTCTACCAATGAAACCGCCTCTCTGCGATATAGAAGCTTGCCAGCACCGCCGCAGAAGCCCCGAAGGACAGCACCCAGCAAATAACGCTCACCGCTTTCGAGGGGCGCTTGCCCGTCAGCTTCAAAAGACTGCGGCAGGCGATCTCGTCTATGGCAAGATAGGGCAGCGCCGCCATATACAGCACAGGCAGGGAAAAAGGCAGGATAAGCAGCGCCCCAAAAATATAGATAGCATAATCCCCTAAATCAAAAAATATGCAGGCGTGTACAGTGCTAAGAACAGGCAGTACAGCCGTAAGCAGCTTTACAATAACAGGATTTTTTAAGCGGGCAGCCCTGTTCACCGCAAATCCCGCAGGTATCAGCAGCAGCCACCCGAAGAGCATTCCCAGAAAGCCCATTCCCAAAACAGGCAGCAAAAAGGAAAAAAACATTGTATCCCCTATTGAGAAGCCGTCCGCAATGCAGGTAATAAGCGCATACGCTGCCCACCCTACATAAAATATTCCCGGTATAAGCAGGAATTTCACCCGCGCGCCGCTGCTCAAAAAGGTGTCGTAAAAGAACTGCTGCTCCCGCCGCTCATACACACGCCTGTCCTTAAGGCGGTATTCACTTTCCAGCTCGGACAGTTCCTCATCGGAGGTTACCGTCAGAACCGCCGGGGCTGCCGTAAGCTCTGCCGTAATGGCAAAGCCGACTTTTTCCCAGCGGGCATTTTCCGCACCGTCGGCGTATTTCTTTCCGCCCCTTTTCTCATATTCGGGATACAGCTCGCCTATCCTTTTGCACAGAGCTTTAAAGTCCTCTGCTGTGGGATTTTTGCCGATAACATATGTATAGGTCATTATGTTCACATCCCTTCAAACGGCAGTATGCATTTTCTTTACATCACAGCGCCACAGCGCAAACCATTAGGCACAAAAAGCTCTCAGCAGCTATTGCAGACCTTTTTGCGCAAAGCACAGCATTACTCCTACATAGATCCTGCACGATCGGTAAACATATGCTTTTCCATGTTTTATAATATCATATGTTTTAGCATTTGTCAATAGTTTTTTATTGAATTTCATAAAAAAATACGTGAAAATAAATTATATTCTTATTCACTTCCATACTTGCACATTATTTGTACCCTGCGATATGTATGTTTATATAATATCCATATTACAAATACTAAAAATTAACATTTTTATGATATAATAAAGAGGATAGTCTATACATTTTTGAGAAAACATTGCGTGAACTTTTCTATTTTTACAAAAGATACTGTGCCGACGGACAGCGAGCGCCTCTGATTAGCATGGCGTTCGGCTCGGCGGCACGCCGCGGAGGGTCGTTAAAATGCTGTTCAATACTATAAAGCTGCCTTTGGTCTGCCTGCTTATACTTACATATTCGGAATTTTTCTACCATACCCGTAAACGCCTTACCACAAAGACTTCGCGGGCATTTTCGATAATGAGCGTATATGCCGAGATACACCTTGTGGCAGCCACTGTGACGGAGTACACGGTCAACAACAGGGATACAGTTCCCGAATGGTTCAATCTGCTGTGGCATATTGTTTTTTTGCTCAGTATTATAGGGGTTTGCGCATGTATGCTCGTATATCTGCTGCGTTATGTGGAAAGAGGAAGCGGGAAGCCTTGCAAAACGCAAAGATTCGCTTTGATAACGGTTTGTATTCTGTGTTCGCTGGGAGTGCTGGCGCTGCCTATCGAATATGTCGACACCGAAAACGGTTCATATTCACTGGGCGGCAAGGCATATGCCCTTTATGCGGTCGTTGTGTACTGCATGGTCATGATGATCGTGAATATTATCAAGAACCGCAGAATTCTTGACACCGGCTGCCGAAATGTTATGATAACCTCTATAATTATATTTGCGGCGGCAGCAGCCGTACAGATCTTCTACCCCTATATACTGTTGACAGGACCTGCGGTAACGCTGATAGTGCTGGGAATAATGCTCAACACCGAGGACGCTTACCTGTACATTTCCCACAGCACTGGGCTTTACAACGAGCTGGGGTGCAGCGAGATAGCTTCGGAGCTGCTGTTGGCGCAAAAGCCCTTTAAGGCGGCGGCGTATGTGTTTCTGGGGGAAACTCCCCTGGTGCGCCGTGAAATGATCGCCTTAAAGGAGAAATTTGAGGGGGACAGGCGGGTCATATGCGGGACTATCGGCGGAAATGTCTTTGTTGTTCTGCCCTCAAGGGCACTGCTGACCGCAAGGGCGGGGACGTCGTTCCCGGAGGAGCTGCCGGAGTGGAAAGGCAGTGAAAATACCGACGGAGAAATCGACTGCGCAGTTGAGATCATCACCATTGACCCGACAGAGTGCACCGGGGCGGCGGACGTTATCGGCATTATAAGAGACATCAAGGTAAAATGCGAGGAACAGGCTTTGCAGCAGGACGAGCTTACGGGACTTCTGCGCAGGGCGGCATTCTTGCGGCAGGCGGATCACGTATTATCGACCGGAAACGGCTTTACATTCCTTATGATAGATATGGACGATTTCAAGTCCATCAACGATACCTACGGCCACAGCGTCGGGGACAGTGTGCTGAAAGCTGCGGCGGATTCCTTTACCGCTTCCATGCGCAGCACAGATATAATCTGCCGAATGGGCGGAGATGAATTTGCGGCTATCCTACCCGGGGTAACGACTCCCGAGCGTGTTGAAGAGGTCGTGGGCAGAGTCAGGAAAAGGATTGCCGAAAAGAATGTACTCCCCGATGACAGGTGCAGGATAGGGCTTTCCTTCGGGGCGAAAATATACAGCCCCGGCGATGATTCCGTCGGCGATGATTTCGCCAAGGACATCCCTTCATTTCAGGAGCTTTACAGCGAGGCGGACGCCGCTCTTTACAAGGCTAAAAGGGGCGGTAAGGGTAAGCTGATAATTAATAATTAGTATGACGGATACCGTAAAAGGGGTGATACTATGAATATAAACGAGCTTAATGAGCGAATAGCAAAGCATGAAAAATGGTTACAAATGGATTTTAGCCTTATACATCTCAATAATAATTTTACACATGAAAATGATGTGGCTAACGGAATGTTATGCCTCGAAAACGAGTGCTTTGAAAAAATTGAATTAAGCAGCGAATGCCTTTACAGTTCCCCCCTCCTTCACAGTGCTGTAATTTACGAATGTTCTTTCACAGATTGCAGCTTTAAAAATATAGACTTTTTCGGGACTTTCTTTGCAGGTTCAAAGTTTAGAAACTGCTATTTTGAAAATTGTAATATTAATAAAGCAAATTTGGATTATGTGCTGTTTGATGATGTAAAATTTGTCAAATGTACTTTTGTTAAATCAAGCTTTTTTAAAGCAGATATTCGGAAGATCGAGCTTGTTGAAACCGAACTGCCGAATAAATAAAAGCAAAACACACCACCCAAAAACCAAAGGCGAAAAAAAGCACCAAAGAAAAACATGAACAGCAAAGCAGACCTTAGTCAAAGGCTGCAAAAAGCAACAGGGAGACGAATTAACCGTTCACGATAATTATTAATTTTTAAGGGGCGAGAGGCATGAAAAAAGCGGCGCTGATCTTTTCCGGGATAATTACCGCAATATGCGTATTTATAGGGGCTGCCGCCCCTGCGTTATCCGCTGCGGCAGAGTATCCATTGGTGGAAACGCTTTTCAATGAGAGAAACGGTCTGCCCACGGGAGAGGCAAACGACGTTCTGCAAACCTCCGACGGCTACATCTGGATAGGAAGCTACGGCGGACTTATCCGCTATGACGGGAGAGAATTCAGAAATTACAGCTCCGAGGGGATACTTCCCTCCTCCTCCGTGCGTATGTTATTTGAGGACAGCAAGGGGCGGCTCTGGATAGGCACTAACGATGCGGGTGTGTTTATCTGGGAGAATGATACCCTCACAAAGCCCGCGGGACAACCCTCGGACAGCTTTCTGTGCGTAAGGGGCTTTGCGGAAAATGCAAAGGGCACAGTTTATGCCTGCTCAAACTCGGGAGCTGCCGAAATAAAGGACGGCGTTATGACCGTATACACTGCCCCGAGCCTTGAGGGAAAAACGGTCTATTCCTTGGGCGTGGACGTTTACGGCAGGCTGTGGTGCGCCGACAGCTCGGGAGGCTGCGCGGTTCTCAAAAACGGAGAAGAGCTCTGCACCCTGAGCGCCGATGAATGGTTTGAGGGCGGTGAAACGGTCTACAGCGTCACAGGCGGCTCGGACGGCTCTATATGGCTGGGCGGTTCGGAAAATCACCTGGTAAGGCTTACTTTTAGCGGCGAGGGATTCGGCGGCGACATAAATACCCAGATCATCACCTTTGAAAAGGTCTCGGTAATAAACAGCCTGCGGGAAACGGCGGGAGGGACTGTTGCCGTTTCGGGGCTGCACGGCTTTGCCGAGGTAAAGGGGAGCGAGATCATACGTGAAATAAGCCAGGAAGAGGGGGCGGCAAGCGTAAACAGCTCCTGCATTGACTATGAGGGGAATTTGTGGCTTGCTTCCACGACCTTGGGCGTTGTCCGCTATACCGAGGGCTGTTTTGAGCCGTTTGAACCGGGGGAATTATCGGGGCTTGCCCTTAACGCTGTGGCTGTATCGGGCGGCAAGGGCTACATAGGGCTGGACAGCGGACTTGTTATCACGGGAGGCGGACTTTCCGAGGGAGAAAATGAATTTAAAGACAGCCTCTCCGGCGCAAGGGTAAGGGACGTTATCACCGACAGCAAGGGCAGGATTTGGGCGGCTTCCTACTCGGACAGCCCTGTGATATGCTACGACCCATCGGACGACAGCGTTACGGTCTACAGCGAGGATAACGGGCTCAGCGGCAACAGGGCAAGAGTGCTCATGGAAATGTCCGACGGGAGCATGGCTGTGGGCTTGCAGTCGGGGGTGTGTGTAATATCGGGCGGTACAGTCAAGGAAAGCTATACGGGGCTGGTATATCCTGCGATACTCAGCCTCTTGGAGACTGCCGACGGCGGGATATTGGCAGGCAGCGACGGCGGCGGTATTTATGAAATAACGAGGGGTACAGGCATAGACCACGGCGGTCTTTACGAAATAAAAGAGGGCGCAGTAATAAACCACGGCTTCGGCGAGGGACTTAGCGAGGGCGTGGTGCTGCGTATGCTGGCGGATGAGGAAAGCGAAAACTGCTATTTCATAAGCGCAGGCAGCAGCCTTTATTACTATGACCGAAACAAGTGGGAATTCACCAAATTTACCGAGCTTAAAAAAGAGGCGGGAAGCATTTTCGACCTTTACCAAAGGGACGGACGGCTGTGGCTTTTGCAGAACAGCGGCATATTATCCGCAGACCGTGCCAATCTGCTTGACGGCGGGGACGGCGACCCTGTGATATACGGCTTTGAATACGGGCTTACAGGCTCCCTTAATGCCAATACAAGGCACGCTTTGAATGGCGGGAAATTATACCTTGCAACAAGAGACGGCGCCTGCGTTTTCGGCTTTGAAAGCCCCGAAAACAACGTGCCCAAGGGTATCATAAACAGCGTTACCGTGGACGGCGTTACATATGAGCACCCGAAAACCATTACGGTAAAAAGCAGCGTGAACAGAATCACCGTAAACTATGCGGCGCTGACCTTCAATGACACGGCAATATATGACTGCGGCTATGAGCTGACAGGCTTTGACAGCGAGGAGCACGCAGCCGATAACAGCGGGAGCGTCAGCTATACGAATCTGCCCGGCGGAGAATATGAGTTCAGGCTGAGGATATATGACAATTCGGGAAGAGAAACGGTTTGCGGGTTTAAACTGATAAAGGAAAAGAAGCTGACAGAGAAACTATGGTTCAAGATCGGCGTTATAGTGTTTATCGTACTGATCACCGCAGACACGCCAATGCTGCTTTACGGGGTAAAGCTGCGGGATTCCAGGCGGAAACAGAGGGAGTACAAGGACATTGTTGAGCAGTCGCTGCTGACCTTTGCGGACACCATTGACGCCAAGGACAAATACACCAGCGGACATTCCACTCGTGTTGCACTGTACTCAAAAGAGCTCGCAAGGCGCATAGGAATGACCGAGGAACAGCAGGAGAATATATATTATGTAGCGTTGCTCCATGATATAGGGAAAATAGGTGTGCCCGACCATATACTTAACAAGCCGGGGAAGCTCACTCCCGAAGAGCGCGAGGTGATACAGACCCACCCGAAAACAGGAGCGGAGATACTGGAAAATTTCACGGCACTGGAGGGGATTTCCGACGGAGCACGCTATCACCATGAACGGTATGACGGCAGCGGCTACTGCGAGGGGAAAGCGGGGAAAGATATTCCCCTGACGGCACGTATAATCGGCGTGGCGGACACCTATGACGCCATGTCCAGCGAGCGGTGCTACAGGAAACCTCTTTCCAAAGAGGTGATAGAGGCAGAGCTGAAAGCCGCAGCGGGCAGCCAGCTTGACCCCGAGATCGTTCCGCATATGCTGGATATGATCGAGGAGGGCGTTGCGCCGTACCGTGAGCCGCAAAAACCGGAGGATAAACAGTAAAGCAAAACAAGAGCACTCACGCCACTTGGGTTTCCAAAGGGGGGACCCCTTTGGCGGGTCAAGGGCAGCGCCCTTGCGGGGGACGGGGGCAGCGCCCCCTCTGACAGCCGTCAAAAATAAACGCATTTCAAGAGCACCCCAAAGTGCGCCGCCCGATTCGTTAAAATGAAAAGTTAAAGTAAAGTGAGACAAGGTATGTAACAGCAGCCGAAAAGGTAAAAATCGGGCGGCGCACGCAGTATAGAAACGCACGGCGAATGCCGTGCGTTTCATACTGCACGCCCGTAAGGGCGCACACGCCGAGGCTACAGCCGAGCCGTGATTATTACTAACAGGTGCGAATAAAATAAAGCGACACGCCCAAAAAACAATGCCTTATTATACGGGCAAATAGGGGTGATGCCTCGGCTCTGCCTCGCCTATACGCCCTTACGGGCGGCAGCATGAAACGCACGGCATTCGCCGTGCATTTCTATGCTGCTGCGCCGCCCGATTTTTACTTTTTGCACGGTTGTAAGATACCTTGTTTTGCGTGACTTTGTTTTTTCATTTTACCGAATCGGGCGGCGCATTTGGGGGTACTCTTGAAATGCGTTTATTCTTGGCAGCTGTTAGAGGGGGCGCTGCCCCCCGTCCCCCGCAAGGGCTCCGCCCTTGACCCGCCAAAGGGGT
>CAMWIR010000078.1 GCA_947174365.1 uncultured Ruminococcus sp.
GAGCGAACCTACGGCTTCGAGCGAACCTACGGCTTCGAGCGAACCTACGGCTTCGAGCGAACCTACGGCTTCGCATTGCCTCTCAGCAAGGTTTTACAACATACAGCGAATAATTTTTTGTATCAAACTTTTCCCGCAGGAAATTTTCAACTTCCTCCAGAGTTGCGTTTGCAGCCGCTTCCATTTCCGAAAATGCGTTGCCCGTGCGCCGCAGACCCGCATTTATAAGCACGTCCGCAATATTCCCGGGAGCGTAGAACGAACGGACTATTGAGCCGTAATAAGCCTTTTTCGTCATCTCGAAAAGCTCCCTGTCAAAGCCCGTCTTTTTAAGCCGCTCTATCTCCTCGTTTATAAGCTCCGCAACACGTTTGGGATCTCTCGATTCCCCGCTGAATATCGGCACAAAAAATCCATCTCCGATAAAACATTCCGAGGAAAACATGGAATTTATCAGTCCCTCGTCATAAAGCCGCTTGTAAAAATCCGTTATCTCATCGGCTATCAGCGATACCGCTATGTTGCAAAGCACATTGTATTTCACAGCATCTTCGGGAGTCGGCGGAGTTGTCTTGTAGCCCAGACTGAACAGGGGAGAGGCAACCTCCATTTCTTCCTCGGCATACCGCACCGCCACCTCGTAAGGCTCATCGGGAACAACGCTCACCAGCCCCTTGTCCTCCGAGGGAATAAGCATTTCATCGCACAGCGCCAGTATCTCATTCTCATCCACATCTCCCGCAATGGCAAGGGTCATGTTGTGGAGATTGTAGAAAGTGTTGTAGCAGCGGTACAGCAGATCGGCATTTATCCGGGCAATACTTTCCTGCGTTCCCGCAATGTCTATCTTAACGGGATTGTTGTGATATATCCCCTCCAGCAGTCCGAAAAATACACGCCAGTTGGGGTTGTCGTCGTACATTCTTATTTCCTGTCCGATTATGCCCTGTTCTTTTCTTACGGTCTCCTCGGTAAAATAGGGCTTTTGCACAAAGTCCAGCAGAATTTTCAGAGAGGGAATGAAATTATCCGTGCAGCTGAATAGGTAGCAGGTCTTGTCAAAAGTGGTGTAAGCATTTCCCGAAGCCCCCGTTTGTGCGTAAAGGTCAAACACATCCGTGTCCTCATTTTCAAAAAGCTTGTGCTCCAGATAATGGGCAATGCCGTTTGGCACTGTAACAAAATCGGGATCGGCGTCGGTCTTGAACGTAGTGTTCACCGAACCGTAGCGGGTGCCGAAAACAGCGTGCTTTACGCTCTGCCCCGGGGTTTTCCATATAAGTATCTCAAGCCCGCTGTCATGGGCTATCCGTGTATATTTTTCCCCTGTGCGGGTATTTGAAATAATTTCCTTGTTCATTTTATGCCTGTCCTTTCTTAGTTTTTTTCGGGGGACTGTGCATTCCCTTTCAAAGTATAGACCGTATCAAGCGCCATGGATTTTGCAAATTCCATTATATCCTCCCTTGTTACCTCTTCAATGCTTTTGGCAAAATCCTCGGGGGTCATGGGCTTTTCATCAAGGAACTGCATAAAATACCATTCGGAAACCGACGAGGGGTTTTCGTTCACTCCCTTGGTGCTCCCGATGACGTAAAGCTTGCTTTGGGCCAAGATCTCATCTGTGAATTCGCCTCTTTTAACAGCTTCCAGCTGCCTGAGTATCTCTTCTTTGGCGGGAACGATATTTTCCTCCTCCACGCCGCTGTCCACAAAAACAGTCTTTTTGTTGATATTCTGAGAAGCCGAGCAGTAATAGCACAGGCTGAGCTTTTCCCTCACATTCTTAAAGAGCATGGAAAAAGGCGAGCCGCCGAAAACTGTGTCAAACAGCGCAGCAACAGCTCTGTAATGGGGGTCGGAGATTTTTCCCGAGCCGTAGGAAAACTTAAAGCCCATTACCGTCTTGCACTGTGCCACCGACATACTTTCCGTGACCTCCTCCGTCTTTTCCTTTAAGGGGGAGGGCTTTATTTCGGGCAGGAAAATATTTTCACGCTCCAAAGCCTGAAATCTTTCGTTTATAAGCCCGATGCATTCATCTGTGAGGCTGCTGCCCACAAATGTTATCTCCACACGGGCGCTTCTGAGCATATCCTTGTATGCCGAATATGCCTCACGGTTTGTGAGAGCCGCAGCCGCAGCTCTTTCGCCCTTTACGGATATCCCTGCGCCCTCGCCCTTGTAGACCGTCTGTGCAGCCTGCTTTATGGCATAGGAGCGCTTGTCGTTTATGTCTGCGTCAATAAGGTCGATGAGCTCCTGGCGCTTGAGTTCAAACTGCTTTTGAGGAAATACAGTTCCCCAGACTGTTTCCTCGGTCACAGGGTCGGTAATGCAGTCCAGCAGCAGCCGCAGGGTCTCATAGGTTATCTTCTCTCCGTTCAGTGCATATCTGTCATCAATACAGGAAGCGGAAAAACTCACCGCAGCCGAATCGCAGTAGCGGCTGATACCACCCCTTACGCTTGCTCCGTAAAGCATTCCCTGGTATCTGCTGAACTCCGTAATGGTGGGTAGTCTGCGGCAGGTGTCCTCCAGGATAAAGGGCAGCACTCCGAAGGCTGCGGCTCTTTCCTCGGTCAAGGGCACTATAAATCTGATAATAAATCCGCTCGTCTTAAAGTTGTCCGACATAAGGGCAGTCATATAAACTCCACTGTCGGGTTTTAGGACGGCAAATCTTTTCCTTGAAATTTCCACAAAATCAACTCCGTAAATTTATTTATTCTGTACAGTAGTCTTACAAATACAAATATCTTTTTATATTATAGCACAACAAAGTAAATTTTTCCATAGAAATATAAAAATTTTCATAAATTTTCACATTAACGTAAATTCTAAGGAAACGCTGATCAAATTGCTTCAGCGACACGCTGAGGCAGTATAGTATAATGCCGATCGGTTTTGGAATAATATTATAAAAAATTTCCGCACCGAGCGCTTGTGCATTTGTTGACCTGCTATCTTGTTAACAATTGCACAAGCAGCAAACGCGGACAGGAAAGGACAAAGATAAATGGAAAAAATCGCTTTTTTCGACGCCAAGCCCTATGACCGTGAGAGCTTTGACAAGGCAAACAAGGACTATGATATCCACTATTTCGAGGATAAGCTCACTGCTGAGACCGCTCCCCTTGCTGCGGGGTGCAGGGCTGTATGCGCTTTTGTAAACGACACAATAGACAGCGCTGTCATTGACACATTGTGCGCGGGGGGCACAAAGCTTTTGCTTATGCGCTGCGCGGGGTACAATAATGTTGATCTGAAATATGCTGCGGGCAAGCTTGTTGTTCTGAGAGTGCCTGCATACTCCCCTTATGCGGTGGCGGAGCACACCATGGCGCTGATCTTGCTTCTTAACCGCAAGGTGCACAAATCCTACATCAGAACAAGGGATTTCAATTTCAGCATTAACGGACTTACGGGCTTTGATCTTCACGGCAAGACTGCGGGGGTCATAGGCACGGGAAAGATAGGACAGGCGTTTATTGACATTTGTCTTGGCTTCGGCATGAAGGTAATAGCCTTTGATCCTTTTCCCAATGAGGAGCTTGCGAAAAGCAAGGGATTTACCTATGTATCGGCGGACGATCTTTTTGCCGGGAGCGATATAATTTCTCTCCACTGTCCTCTTACCGCCGAAAACAAGCACATCATCAATGAGGAAAGCATTAAGAAAATGAAAAAGAGGGTGTTTATTGTCAACACCTCCAGGGGTCAGCTTATTGACAGCGAGGCTTTGCTCCATGCTCTGCGTGAAAAGCGGATAGCTGCGGCGGGGCTTGATGTATACGAGGAGGAAACGGATATTTTCTATGAGGACCGCTCGGCGGATATTGCTCATGATGAAACGTTATCTTTGCTGGTGTGTATGCCCAATGTTATTATAACCTCTCATCAGGCGTTTCTGACGGAAGAGGCGCTTTCTGCAATTGCGGCCGTCACTCTTGCGAATGCGGATGAGTTTTTCGGGGGGAAAGGCGAGTACAGTAATGAGATAAAGGTATAAATAAGCGTGCCGCCCAATGCCGTTCGCTGTGTTAAATTACAGCAAGGTATCGGGCGGCACGGCAGCTTTTCTTAAATCAGCACCAATTCCCGCTGTCGGGAAGCTCGTCGGGGGTGATCCATTTAAGCTCGGGGCTTTTTCCGCCTGTTTTGATAAAATACTGTATCCCTTTCCATGCAAGCTCGGGCGGCAGTAATAATCCCTCGGACGTATATAATTCAAAATAAACGTCTACCACAGTTTCAAGCTTCGATTCATCATAAACCGCTAAATCAGCTTTAACTCCCCTGCGAATCTCACCCTTGAATAATCTGTCATAAAGCTGCTCATATGTTAAACCTAACCCCAACTCTTCATAAAAACAAATTCTTAATCTCTTTTGTAAAATATCATCTGTGAATATTTCAAAGGTACATGAATAATTACCCTGTTTCCAATATAATGGGAAACCTTTTATTAAATCGTTATATAATTCCGGTATGTTTTCAGCTGTTATTTCAATTTGATTATTATATTTTGGACCGGTAAAAAAAATTTTTTCCATACATACTCTCCTTGTCAAATTATGATTACAGTGCCATTTTTATTATATTTTCACAGGCTTCAGGGCTTACCTCTTCAATAAAGGTGTTTCCGCCCGATGTCATGGAAACATAGCCGTCGGGAAACACGCTGATTGTCGTAGTCAGTCCGTTTTCGGCGTAAAAGACCAGTGTGCAGCTTTCACGTTTGCCGAAATCCTCCCGTGTATCGTAATCGGCTTCGATAAATTTGCCGTCCATTATTGCCTGCACAAATTCGGAACAGTCTCCCGACAACGTTTCTTCATAGGTTGCGCCGTTTTCGTTAATGCGTATTTCAGAATATTCATCAAGGTGCAAACGGTCTTTGAAAAGATCGCTGCCCTTGTTTACAATAATATTGTTCAGCTTGTCAAACACGATAAAGCCGTAATATGTTTCCTCCATTGGCTCAACATACCGTTCATACTGAACGCACACACGGAAATCTTCATCATAACCCGTCATACTGTATATTGTGCCGTTTATGTTGTCGTCTGTATGGCTCAGTTTGCTGCTGTCCGCCGACCAAAATATTGCACGGTTGCTGTAGACATCTGCAAGCCTGCCTCCCTTTATCCCCTCCGCAAAGGCTTCAATATCGGCTTTTTCGGCTGAGGATATTTCGTGTGAGGACGTATAGATACTGCCGTTATAATACAGATAGGAAAAGGAAAAGAGGACTTCGGCGTTTTGTACAAATACATATCCGATCCGATTTTCGGGAATGGGCGGATAGTAAATGCCCTCGGGTTCTGCGGCGGTTACGGGATTTTCCGTATTTGCGGTATCTGGTATAAGGTCGGCGTTATTCTGCGCTGTGACTTCAAGGCTTTGTTCGGTCGGTATACCTGTGTTTGCACTGCTGCCGTCCGAATTACAGCCAACAAATATACAAGCTGCGAGCAAAGAAACCGCTAAGAAATATAACTGTTTTTTCATATATCACCGTTCATTCGGGCAAATAAGCTTCGGCACAGGCTTTTCTCCGTCCGAAAGGTCGGAAAAAGCCCATGCCGATAGGCGCCGCTAAAATCAATATATCAATAGGGGATAATGCTGAGCAGCACACCTGCCGCGACAGCCGAGCCGATAACGCCCGCAACATTGGGTCCCATGGCGTGCATAAGCAGGAAGTTTGTGGGGTCGGCTTCCGCACCGACTTTCTGGGACTGCCTTGCTGCCATAGGAACTGCCGACACGCCCGCAGAACCGATAAGGGGATTTACCTTGCCCTTTGTAACAACGCACATAAGCTTGCCGAAGAGAACTCCCGTTGCAGTGCCCACCGAGAACGCCACAACGCCCAGGAGAATTACCTTGAGGAATGCCGTTGTTATGACCTTTGAGGCAACCGTGGTAGCACCCACGGAAATACCCAGGAAAATGGTGATTATGTTCATTAGCTCGTTCTGAGCGGTCTTGCAGAGGCGGTCAACCACGCCGCTTTCCTTAAAGAGATTGCCCAGCATGAGCATACCCACCAAGGGAGTTGCGGAGGGCACCAGCAGGGAGATGATAACTGTTACGGCAATGGGGAAGATGATCTTTTCCGTTTTTGAAACGGGGCGCAGCTGTTCCATTCTTATTTTCCGCTCTTTTTCCGTGGTCAGCAGTCGCATAATGGGGGGCTGGATAAGAGGGACAAGCGCCATATAGGTATATGCCGCCAGGGCGATAGTTCCAACCTCTACCTCGAAACCGCCCGAAGCCAGGAGCTTACTGGATACGTAAATTGCCGTAGGACCGTCCGCACCGCCGATTATGGATATTGCTCCCGCCTCGTTGGCGTTGAATCCCAGAGCCGCAGCCCCGATAAATGTAAGGAATATTCCCGCCTGAGCCGCTGCACCAAGCAGAAAGCTTTTGGGATTTGCTATAAGAGGCTCAAAGTCGGTCATACAGCCTATGCCGAGGAATATGAGGGCGGGATAAATTTGCAGCTTAACGCCGATATACAGCAGATCCAGCAGTCCGCCGTCCTGCAATACTCTGCCGTAGTCAATGTGCTGACCGTTTTCGATATTCCACAGCTCCGGGTGATACATTTCCGTGCCGGGAAGGTTTGTCAGCAGCATGCCGAATGCTATGGGCAGCAGTAGCAGCGGCTCAAACTTATGCTTTATTGCAAGATACAGAAACACAAACGCAATAAGTATCATTATTACATTTTCAAAACCAAGTCCCGCCAGCCCCGAGGAGGCTGCCAGGTCCTTTAAGGTCTGAACAAAAATATCAAACATATCAAAAGAGTCCTCCTATATTAAAATGAGCGTGTGGATTCTGCCGCCGCCGCCGCCGCCCATGCGTTTCGGGCGGGCTTTTTGGCGGACTTTTGCGAAGGGGTAATGCTCTTTATTTGCAGGGCTGTGCCGCTTTCCCGCGCCATCATTGCCACGGCCGCGGATATTACCGCAATTACTTCGTCCTCATCCGCTCCCGTTCCTGCCGTGCTTACAGGGGCGGAAACGGCGTTTGCAGCGTTAGCCGCATTTTTTGTTTCCGTCTGTTTATTTGCTTTGATCGCCTCAAAGATCTTACCCATGAGCCAGACCATGAAAATAAGCAATATCAGCGCCACAAAAACTATTACCAGCCCGGAGATAACCACTGCGCCCACATAGCCCCATTCCATCTCCATCATAAATCAATCCTTTCCGATACCGCCTTGCGGGTCTTGCAAGACCTGCAAAACAGGCAGATTTCAATAACTCTTTTTATTATACTACATTTCCGAAAAAAAAGCAAGAATATTTTGCAAAATTTTTTAACAAAATTATGAACGGTTATTTTTCCGTGCGGTTTTAGTAAATTCCTTGACAACACCGACAAAAAATGCTATAATGGAAATATTCCCAAAAACGCAAACATCAACAGGAGATGAATTTATAAAATGAGTAAAATAAAAGTCGGATTTATCGGCACGGGCAATATGGGCGGCGCTATCATCAGGGGACTGCTGAAAAGCGGAAACGCCGATGTATGTGCCTATGATCCGGACAGTGAAAAACTTGCCGCTCTGGAAAAAGAGGGCGTAAAGGCTGCCGCTTCGGGGGGGGAGCTTTGCAGGGAGTGCAAGTATATAGTTCTGGCGGTAAAGCCCCAGGTATTTGACGCTGTGCTGTCCGATATAAAGGACTTTGTGAGCGAGGAAAATGTTATAATTTCCATTGCCGCAGGGATAACCGAGGAATATATCCGGCAGCAGACCATTCCCGAAGTGCGCACGGTTATTGTCATGCCCAACACCCCTTTCCTGCTGGGCAAGGGCGCTACGGCTATGGCCAAGGGCGAGTACACCTCGGAGGAGGAATTCGAGACGGCGGCAGGGATTTTCCGCACGGGGGGCACTGTGGAGTTTGTGCCCATGGACAAGATGAAAGAGGTCATTGCCGTAAACGGCAGCTCTCCCGCTTTTATTTACCTTTATGCAAAGGGCTTTATTGATTATGCGGACAGCGTTGGCATTGACCGTGAAGCGGCTCTGCGGCTTTTTGCACAGTCGCTTATAGGCTCTGCCGCAATGATGACGGATTCGGGGAAATCCATTGACGAGCTTATCAAAATGGTATCCTCACCCGGGGGCACGACCTTGGCAGGTCTGGACGCTCTTTACGAGGGCAGGCTTACGGAGATAGCAGACGACTGCTGCAAGCGCTGCACCAAGAGGGCATACGAGCTTTCCAAGTAATTTACGGTAAATTTATGGAAATTTACCATCATATCCCAAAACTCCTTCGCATATAATAGCAATAAGGTAAAATGCAATTTAGAGGCAAAACGGTAAGAGTAATATTCTAACCTCTTACCTCTAACTTCTAAAAGGGGAGTGTTGAAATTGACGGTAAATGTAAGAAAAAAACGCCGATACACCATTTTAAGCCGATCGGCTGCACCGGGGAAGCGGATAATCGTTCAAAGGGGCGGGCGGCGGCTGTACACCCTGCTTTCGGCTGTTACGCTGCTGGGTGTGCTGATAGGCACATTCTGCGGGTCGGGTGCGCTGCTGACGGGTGCGGTGGCTGCCCATGGGGGCGGCGGCTTTTGGGGGACATTTCTTGACAGCCTTGCGATTCTGGCGATATACACCGGGCTGTGCTTTTTCGGGGGGCTTTCCTCGGCGGGTGCGCCTCTGGGGTATCTGCTCTGCTTTTTCAAGGGACTGGGCACGGGGGCGCTGTGCGCTTGCATATTCTCGGGAGGAACGGAAAATACTCCTTTGAGAGCGGCTGCCGATATTCTCCCCTTTGAGGCCATGAGCATTGCGCTGCTTATTTTTTCCGCAAGAGAGAATGTGCGTATGTCGGAAATTACCCGAAAAAGAACCTTTGAGGATATTTCCGGAGATAATGCCTTGCGCAAAAACGCCGACCTTGGGCTTTATCTGAAAAAATTTGCAGTGATCTCTCTGGCGGCAATTGCGGCTGCTTCGATGGACGGGCTTATAGGCATTCTGATCGCCTTTTAACCAAAGCTTAAAAGGTTATTGCAATAAATTTATTGCATTATCACAGGATATAAAAAAGCATTCAGCCGGATATACGGGGGCAAATTTTTGAGGCAAGTTTTTGCCATCGCTCTCCGGCTTATGGTAGGAGTTGTAAAATTTGGCATTTTTAGGTTTCGGTGCAGATTATGAAAAAGCAGGGCAGGGGATCGCCAAGGGCGCGCCCCGCAAAAAGCCGTTTTTCGAGTTTCTGGATATGTATTTCGGGCGGTTCTGGAAGATGTTGAAGCTGAGTATGCTGACAACGCTTTTCTGCCTGCCCATTGTTACGATAGGCCCTGCGCTGACGGGCATGACAAAGGTGCTCAAAAGCTATTCGCTGGACAAGGACACTTTTATGTGGCATGATTTTATAAAGGGCTTTACGGGTAATTTAAAGCAGTCCGTGCCTGCGGGGCTTATTGATATACTGTGCATGGTGTCGCTGGTGTGTGCGCTGAATGTTTACCCTGCTTTGGCGGAGTCGGGGGGAGGAAATTTTTATTATGTGCTTTGCGTGATCTCCGTAAGCTTTGCGCTGACGGTGTTTATGATGAATTTTTACGCATTCCCCATGATAGCCGCCATTGATCTGCCCTTTAAAAGCATTATAAAAAATTCCTTTTATCTGGTTTGTCTGGGGCTGAAAAAGAGTGTGCTCACGCTGGTCATTATAATGCTGACTATTGCTCTGCTTGCGGTGGGTACGGTGGTGAATCCCCTCACGCTGGTGCTTGTGCCTTTATGGGCAGTGTCATTTATGGGGTTCGTTTCGGTGTTCAACAGCTATCCGCTGATACAGAAATATGTAATAGACCCTTATTATGAGGAGCGGGGGGAGACAAATCCCGAGTATGATTATCTGAAGCCCCTTGACGCCGAGGACGCTGTTTTCCTTGACCGCGGCGGCGAGGAAGCCCCTGTGGAGGGCAGCAGGGAGAAGAAGAAAAGGAAAAAGGGAAAGACTATAAGCTGATAATAAAAGCCTGTTGCGGTGAGCAGCAGGCTTTTTGTTTATTCAGTTGATTTGAAGTTTCTGCTTTAATGCCTCCTGAAGAACAGCCGAAAAATTGATATTTGCCTGTTCCGCTCTTTCGTTGAGCCATGAGGGGATAGTGCAATTTTTCTTGATACTCCTGTTGTCCAGTCTGCGGCGGTATGCCTCAAAATCTACATCTACTGCAAGCTTGATCTCATTTGCGCTGCACTCAACATCCCCGAGTGCTGACGGTTCGGGAATGGAGCTTTTCCGATCCTCATAGGTTATTCCGCAAAGCTCTATAGCGTCACGTGCCATTTCCAGCGTATTTGCAAGGTCTGTGCCGCTTGTGTTGATGTCAAAATCGGGGACATAAACAAGATAACCGCTTTTGTCGTCAAATTCGGTAAGAAGAATAGGGTAGCATTTTTTCATATTATATTTCACCTCGCTAAAATATTATTTCAAACCGTTCCTTTTAATTATGGCTTTTGCAAGCTGTTCGGGGATCTCACTGTGCCGCTCTATCGGTTCAATTTTGCTTCCATTGCTGTAAATATCGTGATTTGCTCCGTTTCGCACAAGCTTCCAGCCGTTGCGCTTCAAAAGCTTTATCAAGTCTTTTCGTTTCATTTTGTCCCCCTTTCATTATATATTATTATACGCCTTTTATACGCATTTGTCAAGAGCTTTTTATTATTTAAAACAAAATTGAGGCAGGATATTTCCTGCCTCTTGGCTTTATGTATTTTCATTCGCAAATTTGAGTATCTGCTCGTCCTCGGAATCGCAGGAAACAGCGGTTATGCTGCGGTAGGCCACTGCCGTACAGCAGTCGCTTTTGCCGCTGCGGGTCAGCGTATCTATGATCGCATTTTCCGCTCCCGTCTCGATAACAAAGCCTCTGATGTCGTCAAGTCCGCTGTCATACTGCTCAATGGCTACGGCAAGGCGGTTTTTACAGGCATAGTCAAGCAGGGAGAAAACAAGATCATCGCCGCCTATATTATCGGCTTCTTTGTTATCCTCAAAACGGGCGCTTAAAATACGGATGTTTTCAAGATAGTAACCTCCGCACTCGGTACTGAAAATATTTTTTGTTTTTATAAACCTGAATCCGTCATAGCTGCCCTTTCGGGAATACTCGCATAAAATAATGTCGTCCTCCGTCATGGCAATGACCTTGCCTGCCTTAAATCTGTCGGTCTCGTCGGTATGGTCATAGACGGCGATCATTTCTCCCGATTCAAGGGAAAATTTCAGCATATCAACGATATAGCCGTTATTTTCACCCGCCTGCGCTTGGCGAAATTCGAGGAAACGTGAAACAGCGGGGTCTGTTTGATTTGTGTTCATATACGGTCACACTCCTTTTTGAATTATCTGTACAGCAAATACCTCAATAAAAGCAATATAATTATATGCCCCGAGTAAAAGGCGTAGCAAGTGTATCGGAATATCTTATTATGAAAGCCCTGCCGCCCTTTATACAGCCAAATGGGAATAAGCGATAACAGTGCAAAGCCCTGCTGAACAAATTCTATTTCATGCCCGAATATATTGAAAACATAGCTGTAGCCTCCAAGCATTTCCACATTCAGAATATAAAGGCAAATAAGCTGTATCAAGCGGTTTTTCAGGGTTCGTTCTCTGAAAAAATAAAAGACAAGGACAGTCAGAATGCCCTCTCCGTAGTAATCTGCCATCGTCGCATATCCGAGCACATATCCGAGAATGACAATGACTGTACACAGCGCTGCTGCGGGTACTTTTTTAAAACGCGCCCTGCATTTTTTCATAAGAACGATAAGCAGCAGGCTCTCTAAAAACGTCCAGAGAACATTCTGGTGATAGGGATAAAACCCGCTGCCGCCGTACATAAGGTTGAACGGTATTTCGGACACACACGCCCACAAAAATATACGCATCATATAGCGGCGCAGATCATGGGTATAAAAACAGCCCTCTGCGGTCATGAACGCAAATATCGGAAATGCCATACGCCCGAGGCAGGTCAGCCATTCCGATTCGGAAAAAAGCACAGCCCATAAATGGTCGCACAGCATAAACGCCATTGCCAGCACGTGAAGCGTAAATGAGCTTATGTCAAGGCTCGGTTTTTGAGTTTTATCGTTCATATTGTGACCTCGCTGATTGATCTGCATATACTGTCCCTTTTTATGGCAAGCCCTTTTCTATTCGGCAATAACGCAGTTTTTCCCGCCTCTTTTGCCCACGTAAAGCCTGCTGTCGGCAAGGGTGATTATATCCCCGGGGAGCTTTGCCTCGGTGCTGTCGGCAGCGCTTATGGTTATTGTGCAGTGAATGGGGGTGCCGTTATGGCTTATGGGCAGCTCATCGACCACCTTGCGCAGTCTCTCCGCCACCTGTGCTGCTGCGGCAAGCTCGGTGCCTGTGGCAAGGATAAGTATCTCCTCGCCTCCCCAGCGGCAAACATAGTCGCCGTCACGCAGGCTTTCGGTCAGGGCGGCGGAAATGCTTCTGAGCACCTCGTCTCCTGCGTCGTGGCCGTAGGTGTCGTTCACCTTTTTAAAGTCGTCTATGTCGCACATTATAAGAGAATAGATCTTGCCCGACAAAACGGCAGTGTCCAGAAATTTCGACATACTGCGGCGGTTGTAAAGCCCCGTAAGTGCGTCCACGCCTGCCATTTTATCCAGCCGTTCGTTCTGCTCCTCAAGCTCCGCATGGGAATACTGCATCTCCCGCAGGAACAGCAGGGAGAAAAACAGCAGCATTACAAAGGTTATAAGGGAATTGTATATGTAAATGCAGACCGCCGCTTTTTCGCTTATTACATAGACAGGCTCTATATTATGGGAAATTATTTTGCAGCTGATAAACACCAGCGCCGCCCCCACGCCAACCGTCAGGGATTCTTTCAAAGTATGCCCCTCGGTAAGAGAAAAATGCATATAGAAAACCATCGGCGTTATGGCAATAATATACATGGCGAACCCCGACGACCAGCCTGTGAGTATTATGGCGGTATAGGAATGTATGCAGATCTCTATAAAAGTAATATAATACAGCAGAACATATTTTTCCCGGCGGATAAGCAGGTTGCAGCCTACATAAACGACAGTGCTGACGATATTGAACGCAACCATAGGCGCTGCCCCGCAGGCGCTGAAAATAAATATAAGCGTAAAATGGACAAAGGCACAGCCCCACTGGAGGAGGGAATATTTTATGCGGTTGGTGATCCTTGCATTGGTATCTAAAATTTGATTTATAAAGTTTGGTTGTTCTTTCATATGTATACCTCATATGCCGTCAGGGCTATTTCTTCTTGCCGTCAACGGTTAATTATATGCAGTTATAAAAATTATATCACAAAAATATTAAGATTATTTTAAGTTTATTGCTATAAATTGTAACTATTGCTGTTATCTGTGAAAAAAATGAGAACAAATTTCAAAGGAGCTGCCGAATAAAGGATTTTTGCTCTGTAGCTCAACTCTTTTTTTATTTTCTGTTCAATATCTGTTGTAACACTGCAAACTTACGAAAAAAATTTTCCAAAAACTATTGACAACCGGTAAAAAATGTGATATAATAATTTATGCAATTAACACGTGCGTTGTTAGCTCAGCTGGATAGAGTGACTGGCTACGAACCAGTAGGTCGGGGGTTCGAGTCCCTC
>CAMWIR010000079.1 GCA_947174365.1 uncultured Ruminococcus sp.
TTTACGGGGCGGCATCTGCGGGAGTGCGGGCCATGACATCCTCGTCGTCTCCGGGAGTTTCCCTTAAATCCGAGGGGATTTCCTATATTGCGGGGTGTGATCTGCCCTGTGTTATTGTGAATGTGCAGAGAGGCGGTCCGGGACTCGGCGGAATTCAGCCATCTCAGTCGGATTATTATATGGCGGCAAAGGCGGGAGGCCATGGAGATTTCTTTATGATAGTTTACGCTCCAGGATCTGTACAGGAAATGGCAGATTTTGCGGTGCGTGCCTTTGACACGGCGGACAAGTACAGAATGCCTGTAATGATCCTGTCGGACGGACTTCTGGGACAGATGATGGAGCCTGTGGTATTCCCCGAAATTACCGAAAAAGCTCCCGAAAAGCCATGGGCTTGCGTGGGACATGAAAACAAGAGAAAGCACAATATTGTGAATTCCCTTTACCTTGTTCCCGAAGATCTGGAAAACTCCAACAGGGAGCGGTTCAAGAAATATGATATTGTTAAGGCTGAGCTGCCCGAGGCAGACTGTTATCTGACCGAGGATGCAGAGATAATCGTTACGGGCTACGGGGCTTCGGCGAGGATTGCACGTTCGGCGGTAAATGCGGCACGTGCCGAGGGAATAAAGGCCGGGCTTATCCGCCCGATAACGCTGTGGCCGTTCCCCGAAAAGGCATATGCGGACACAGCTGACAGGGCAAAGGCTTATCTTGATGTGGAGATGTCCATGGGGCAGATGGTTGATGATGTACGGCTGGCAACAAGCTGCAAGAGACCTGTGGAGTTCTTCGGGCGTACGGGCGGCGTTATCCCCAAGCCCTCGGAGGTACTGGAAAAGATAAGAGAGCTTGACCAAAAATATAACAAGGCATGATCGCGAGGAGGTTTTATAAAGATGGCTGTATATAAAAAACCCAAGTCAATGGCGGATATTCCTTTGCATTTCTGCCCGGGCTGTTCCCATGGGATAGTTCACAGGCTGGTGTGCGAGGTCATTGATGAAATGGGCATAGAGGGAGAAACGGTGGGAGTTTGCCCTGTAGGCTGCGCTGTTACCTCCTATAATTACTTCAACTGTGACGTTGTGGCTGCTGCTCACGGCAGAGCGCCTGCGGTGGCTACGGGTATCAAGCGGAGCATTCCCGACAGGTTCGTATTCACCTATCAGGGAGATGGTGACCTTGCTGCCATTGGTACGGCAGAAGCTGTGCACAGTGCTACAAGAGGCGAGAACATTACTGTTATATTCATCAACAACACCATTTACGGCATGACGGGAGGGCAGATGGCGCCCACCACGCTGCCCGGACAAGTAACCCAGACCACACCTTTCGGCCGTGACCCGAAGGTTGCGGGATACCCTGTGAGGATATGCGAGCTTATATCCACTTTAACGGGAACAGCTTATGCCCAGAGAGTTTCGGTGGACAGTCCCGCTCATATAAATGAGGCAAAAAAAGCTATACGCAAGGGCTTTGAGGTGCAAAAGGCGGGGCTTGGATTTTCGATCATCGAGGTACTCAGCACCTGTCCCACAAACTGGGGAATGACTCCTGTGGCCGCTGTGGAGAGAGTTCGGAGCGAGATGATCCCCTATTATCCCCTGGGGGTTTACAAGGATATTACGGAAAGCGGAAAGGAGTGAGGAAGATGACAAGTGAGATACAGCTGGCGGGATTCGGCGGACAGGGCATACTGTTTGCGGGAAAGGTGCTGGCATACTGCGGAATGCTGGCGGACAGAGAGGTTTCCTGGCTGCCATGCTACGGTCCGGAAATGAGAGGCGGCACCTGCAACTGCTCGGTTTGCTTATCGGATGAGCCTATAGGCTCGCCTACTGTGGATGAGCCTGACATTATCATTGCCATGAACGACCCCTCATTCAGAAAGTTCATTGACACTGTAAAGCCGGGGGGCTTTGCATTTGTGGACAGCACTATGG
Organism: uncultured Ruminococcus sp.; assembly: GCA_947174365.1. GTDB lineage: Bacteria > Bacillota > Clostridia > Oscillospirales > Ruminococcaceae > Huintestinicola. Next base: position 1,947 of record CAMWIR010000079.1, read on the forward strand.
TAACATCTTCTACAGATCGTGACGATATAAAGGTATTCTGCGTGCCTGCAACGAGGCTTGCTTCGGACAACGATCTGGCAGGCGGGGCTAACATTATACTTATCGGCAAGCTTATCCGTGAAACCGGGATAATTTCCATGAATGATATTGAGGCTGCCATAAAGGAGATCGTTCCTCCGAAAAAGGCGCAGCTTATCGAGAATAATCTTAAAGCGATAAATATAGGCTACGAGTTCGTGTGACGATCGTTTCACAAAGGCTTTTTGTTTGAAGTATAAATTTCGGTAAATATGTTTACTCCCCCTCTTTTGGGGGAAAATATTTTAAAGGCATAAATCAATGCAGAGGAAAGGATTGGTCATAAAATGAAATTCAGCGAAATGAAGTATGTTCGTCCGGATATGAATGATCTGGCGGCAAAATCCAAAGAAGCTGCAGAGCAGCTTGCAAATGCGGCAAACGTCAGTGAGGCAGCCAAAGCGTATCTTATGTGGGACAGGGCTGCGGCTTTCTTTTCGACCATGAATTCCCTTTGCTATATAAGGCACACCATTAACACCGAAGACGAATTCTACAGCGGCGAGAATGATTTCTTTGACGAGAACTCCCCCGATTACACGAAGCTTTGGCAGGATGTTTCCGAGGCTTTGGCAAAAAGTAGGTTTCGTTCCGAACTGGAGGAAAAATTCGGGAAGGTCATGTTCAGAAATATTGACATTTTCCTTGAAAGCTTTTCTCCGGAAATAATACCCGAAATGCAGGAAAACAACAGGCTTTGCACGGAATATGAAAAGCTTGTTGCTTCGGCTAAGATAGATTTTGACGGGAAAGTTCTTAATATTTCCGAACTTACGCCTTACAAACAGTCGGCAGATGATGATGTGAGGAAAAGGGCATGGGCTGCGGAAAGCGGCTTTTACACAGAGCACAAGAGCGAACTGGACGGTATCTTTGACAGCATGGTAAGGGTAAGAAATGAAATGGCAAGGAAGATGGGGTTTAACAATTACGTTAAACTCGGCTACCTTAATATGTGCCGCAACTGCTACACTGTGAATGATGTGGGGAAATTCCGTGAGGCTGTTGTAAAATATATTGTGCCGCTGGCGGACAGGCTTTACAGAGAACAGGCAAAGCGGATAGGGGCAAATTATCCGCTGAAATACTGCGATACGGGTATCTTATTCAAGGACGGGAATGCCGTTCCCAAGGGGAATGCAGAGGATATTTTAGAGGCGGGCAGGAGATTTTATCATGAGCTTTCCCCCGAAACGGCAGAGTTTTTCGACTTTATGATGGAAAACGAGCTGATGGATGTGCTGAGCCGCAAGAGCAAGGCTGTGGGGGGCTACTGCACGGAGCTGCCCGATTTCGGAAGTCCCTTTATTTTTGCAAATTTTAACGGCACTCAGGGGGATGTGGAGGTCATAACCCATGAGGCGGGGCACGCTTTTGCGGCTTACGTGAGCAGGGATATTTTCCCCACGGACAACCGCCAGCCCACGCTGGAGGCCTGCGAGATACATTCCATGACTATGGAATTTTTCGGCTGGCGGAGCGCCGAGGATTTCTTTGGAGAGAATGCAGGGAAATTCTGCTACAAGCATTTGGCGGACGCTTTGAAATTTATACCCTACGGGGCTATGGTTGACCATTTCCAGCATATTGTATACGAGCAGCCCGGACTTTCTCCGGAGGAGCGTATCGGGAAATGGCGGGAGCTTACGGCGGTTTATATGCCCTGGATTGATTTGGACGGCAGTCCTTTTTACGGCGAGGGCAGGGCCTGGCAGCGGCAGACCCACATTTACGAAAGGCCCTTTTATTACATTGACTACTGTCTGGCGCAGACGGTGGCTCTGGAATTCTGGGTAATTATGCAGAAAGACCCGCAGGAGGCGTTTGAGCGTTATCTGAAGCTTGTTAAACTGGGCGGCAGCGAGACCTTTGACGGACTTGTGGCTGCTGCGGGGCTGGAAACGCCCTTTGGAGACGAGGCTTTGAAGAAAGTTGCTGCGGAGGCGGAAAAATGGCTTGACCTGCACGGTGCCGATTTCTGAAGCTGAGTAATTGTGTTCAGAAAATGTTTTGCGAAATTTTACAACAGTTCCGATATAACAGGATTCAGAGGTGAAAGGTAATAATGTATCATGCAAAAGAGAATCGGCTGAAGCTCAATAATGTACAAATGAACTATATTACCTTTGGCAAGGGGGCAAAGCCGCTTGTTATGATACAAGGGCTTAATACCCGCAGCATTAAGGGAAGCGCTGCTATGCTTAGCCTTATGTACCGGATATTTTCAAAAGAATATAAGGTTTATCTGTTTGACCGCAGGGACGGTATCACGGAAGGAGTTACAGTAAGGGATTTTGCTGCCGATATTGCTATGGCGATGGATTCGCTGGCAATTGCGAATGCCGATGTATTCGGCGTTTCTCAGGGGGGCATGATTGCGCAGTATCTTGCGATCGACAGACCCGATCTGGTGCATAAGCTGGTGCTTGCTGTGACCCTTTCCAAAAATAACGATACTGTAAGGACAGTAATAAACGATTGGACAGAAATGACACTTCGGGGCAATTATAAGGCGCTTGCCCTGGATATGGCGGAAAAAATGTATTCCGATACATATATTAAAAAGTATAAGCCGTTTATGCCGCTGCTGACCGTTTTGCAAAAGCCAAAGGATACGCAGCGCTTTATTACACTGGCAAAGGCTTGTCTTACCTGTAATTCCTATGATGAACTGGATAAGATCAAATGTCCTGTGTTCGTGATAGGAGGACAGCAGGATAAGGTCGTGGGTGCGGAGGGTTCAAAGCAGATTGCGGAAAAGCTTGGCTGCAGGATATATATGTATGACGATCTGGGTCATGCTGCATATGAAGAGGCAAGCGATTTTAATAAAAGAGTGTATGATTTCTTTATGGAATAGACATATTTTGTTCCATCTGCAATTTAAAAAAATGCAGCGGAATACTGAAAAATGTCACAAATATTTCCGTCGAAATTTGTAAAAATTATCGGACAATATACAATTTTTTTCCAAACGCCCTAATTCGTGCATTTTTTCAGCCTGTTCGGTTTAAACTACTGTGTGTACAAGATCAAATTTCCAATACATACAGCGAAAGGACAGGTACTATGAAAGCAAGAAAAATCACGAGGCTTATTCTGACGGCTGCGGCGGTCACGTTGGCTATGCAGTCCCCTGCGGCTGCAAGCGAGGCTGATGAGACTATGCCGCTGCCCGATGTGGACACGGATTTCAAGACTTACATGGATTACCGCACAATAACAAACAAAAAATCGAAGCAGTATGACTTGCAGCAGCAGGCATATACGGACGAACAGGGCATAAGACGCATTGATGATGATGTTTGCGTGGCGCTGGGAACGGGCTATGCTAAAAAATGCGGCGAGAGATTTGAGATAACTCTTGACTCGGGCAACACATTCACCGCCATTGTGGGCGACATTAAGTCGGACGCTCATACCGACCCATCCAACCGCTATGTAGAGCTGTGGGAGGGGCATGGAGATATGGTGGAATTTATAGTGGACACCCGTGAACTGGACAGGAATATAAAAATAATGGGCAGCATTGGCGAATACGAGGAATACAGCGGCAGCGTGACGAATATTGTCAAGCTGACGGAGTAGTATAAGTCTTGCCGCCCTTATATAAATTTGTCTGACAGATCCCCTCAAAATGCGGATTTTTCGGACAGGCAGTATATATGAAAGGCGGCAAAATCATGCTACAGGCAAAGCTTTTGGATTTTTTATTTGAAAACAGGCTCAATGACAGCAAGGTCTGGTTCGGTGAGCACAGGGAGGAATACAAGGAATTTGTGGAGGCTCCCGTTAAGGAATTATCACAGGCACTGCTGCCTGTTATAACGGGAATTGACGACAAGATAGACAAGGTGCACGTTTCGAGGATTTACAGGGACGCACGGTTTTGCAAGGGAAAATCCATTTTCCGTGAAAATATGTGGTGCTCCTACAGCAGGGTAAAGGATCTGTACAAGGCGCTGCCTGCCTTTTATTTTGATATTTCCGCAAACGGATTTGAGTATGGCTGCGGGTTTTACTCCGCCTCAACCGAGTGCATGAATGCGCTGCGGGAGATGATACTGGCAAACAGTCCTTTATACGCCGAAGCTGAGGAGGCTTTAAAAAAGCAGCGGACATTTGAGCTTTACGGCGATATGTTCAAGCGTGACCGTTATCCCGAGGAAAGCGAGGAAAAGAAGAAATGGCTAAACCGCAAGACGGTGGGAGTTACGGCTCTTCTGACCGACTGGGAGCTTATATTTTCGGACAAGCTGGCGGCAAAGGTGGGGCGTGACTTCAAGAAAATCGCGCCTGTTTACAAGTTCATTCTGCAAGCGGGAGAAATGGGACAGAAATTGACCGAAGAAAAAGATTAGCGAGTAAAAAAGCGCAGACAACACCAATGATCGGTACTGTCTGCGCAGTTTTTTATTATCAGCCAAGCAGTTTTTTGAGCCTGTTCATGGCTTCTTCGGTGTTTTCGTAGGTATTGAAAGCGGTAAGTCTGAACCAACCTGCACCGTTTTTGCCGAAGCCCTCCCCCGGAGTGCCCACCACCTGGATATTATCGAGAAGATAATCGAAAAATTCCCAGCTGCCCATATTATTGGGGCATTTAAGCCACACATAGGGAGAATTTATTCCGCCTGTGAAGTTTATTCCGAGTTCTGTGAGAGTGTCTGCCATAAGGCGGGCATTTTTGCGGTAGTAGTCGATAGCCTCCCTTGTCTGGCGCTGTCCCTCGGGAGTGAAGACTGCCTCTGCGCCTCGCTGTATGGGGTAGGAAACGCCGTTGAACTTACTCCCCTGCCGTCTGCCCCATATCTGCGCAAGGCTTACATCACTGCCATCGGAAGCTTTAACGGTTAGTTCCTCGGGAATGACCGTATAGCCGCAGCGTGTGCCTGTGAAGCCTGCGGTTTTGGAGAGGGAGCACATTTCTATAGCACATTTTTTCGCCCCCGGTACGGCATAAATGCTCCTTGGCAATGAGGCGTCGGAAATAAAGGCTTCATATGCGGAGTCGAAAATAATGACAGCCTCATTGATCAATGCATAATCCACCCATGCTGCCAGCTGCTCCTTTGTATAGACCGAGCCTGTGGGGTTATTGGGGGAACAAAGGTAAATTATATCGGCATGAACGCTGCTGTCGGGCATTGCCGCAAAGCCGTTTGCCTCGTTGGAATCGGCATAAATAATCTTCCTGCCTGCCATAACATTGGAGTCCACATATACGGGATATGCGGGGTCGGTAACCAGTACAGTATTCCCATCTCCGAAAATATCGGTAATATTTCCGCAGTCGGATTTTGCTCCGTCATTTACACGAATATCGGCAATGTTGAGAGAAACTCCAAAGCTTTTGTAATAATCTGCTATTGCCTCACGCAGAAAGTCATAGCCTGCGCCGCTGTCCTCATAGCCTCTGAAGGTTTCCTTAACGCCCATTTCGTCGGCTGCTTTTTTGATAGCCTCAACAACTACCGGAGCAAGGGGCAGTGTAACGTCCCCTATTCCCATGCGGATAAGGGGCTTATCGGGGTGCGCCTCGGTAAAGGCTTTTACCTTTTTGGCAATATCTATAAAAAGGTAATTTTTTTCCATTGACAGGAAATTTTCGTTTATTTTGACCATGCTGACAGATCCTTTCAGTTTATTTCATTTTATTGTTATTTCGCCTGTGAATACCGTTTCGGCAGGGCCTCGCATAAATACCTTGCCGTCGCTTGTGTAGGTAATGAACAGATCTCCGCCTCTTAGGTGAATTGTTATCTCACTCCCCTGCTTTGCAAAGCCGTTGAGCACTGCCGCAACAGCCGAGGCGCACGCCCCGGTACCGCAAGCCCATGTCTCGCCGCTGCCTCGCTCCCAGACCCGCATTTGCAGCTCATTATCCCCTATCACCTTAACAAATTCGGTGTTTACACGCATTGGGAAAAGGGGGTGATTTTCAAAAAGAGGACCTATTGCTTCCAGAGGCAGACTGTCCACATCATCCGCAAATGTAACAGCATGAGGGTTTCCCATAGAAACGGCTGTAACAGCATATTCACTGCCGTTTACTGTTATGGGACGGGAAATAAAATTCTCCCCCTCTGCGGTCATGGGGATATCGGAGGGATTTAAAACTGCCTTGCCCATATCCACGTTGACGGTTTTGACAACGCCGTTTTCGGGGAAAAGGGTGAGATATTTTATGCCGCTGTTGGTTTCAAGGGTGACCGAGGTTTTATCGGTAAGCTTATTGTCATAGACATATTTACCGATACATCTTGTGGCATTGCCGCACATCATGGCTTCGCTGCCGTCGGCATTGAATATGCGCATACGAAAATCCGCTTTTTCCGAGGGCATTATCAGCACCAGGCCGTCCGAGCCTATTCCGAAATGGCGGTCGCTGACGATCCGAGAAACTCTTTCAGGATCGTCAACCGATTCCTTAAAGCAGTTTACATACACATAATCATTGCCTATTCCCTGCATTTTAGTAAATTTCATATCCCACACTCCTGTGTTTTATTTTGAATATGCCGGATAAATACAAATATTAGCCGCCCAAGGGCTTTTGATATTCGTATATTTTAAGTATATCAAGAGCGGCATCGGTAAGGGTTATCCGCTGATCCATAGCCCTTTTTCGGAGCTGGTAATGAGCTTCCTGCTCGGATAACCTCAGATACTCGATAAGCACGCATTTTGCGCGGTTTACCAGCTTCATTTCATCAACTATCCCCTGCAAACGGGCGGTTTCCTCGTTTGCTGCAATTGACCTTTGCCGCACAGACAGGAGAAAGCGCATAATATTTATGACCTGCGCCTTAGAAGCGGAGCGGGGCAGAATGGGTGCAGATATCTTCGCTCCTTTGGCACAGACCTCCTCATATATTTTCGAGGGGGAAATTATAAGCAGACCGCCGGGGCAAAGCTTACTGACGTGTAGAGCAGTTTCCAGCCCGAATTCGTTTTCCAGAGGAAGCGCCATAACAATAAGGTCATAACCGCCCTTTCCGCACAGCTCAGGCAGACCGTTTCCGCAGGAAGCGGAAATATCCTCAAAGCCTGCTTCTTTGCCAATAAGCGAAAAGTTATTCTGTGCCTCCTGTGAACCGGAGGCCACAAGCAGCTTATTCTTCAGATTTTCCGCCTCCTTTCATTCAAAAAATCTTTCCTATATTATGTTATCATATCTTACATAATTTGTCAAGAGATTTTTGCAAGATTATACCATACATCTTGCAAAATATTTGTAAATTTTTTTAAAATTACAGTCTTTTTGAACAAATACGAATATTTCAAAAAAACATAATTCATTTTTTTGAGTCAATAACATAGTATTATTCAAAAAACAGATCCATTTCCTCCAAAGATACTATACATTCATCTATTTCGCCGTTAAACCATTTGAGCAGCTTTTCCCGAATTATATTATTCAGGATGATCCTGCCCTTTGAATCAATCCGAAGCTTGTAAATCTCGTTTACAGTTTCCTTCTGCTCGTCAGTCATTTCAAGATAGTCCGCCCAATATTCGGCAAATTTTTTATTATCCAATGTAAATGGGATAAGTGTTTCCTCACTTAATTCAAAAAGCTCGGATTCGGTTTGGTTGGAACAAATATGACCTCCGCTGCTCCAAAAAGCGGCAGAGGCGGCAGGAGCAACCTTTCCGTTATTATCATCAAGAAGATAGAGCATAGCTTCATTTCGGGCGAGACCGAGTAGCTTTTCATCTGCACCTTTAAGAAATGCGCTGCATAGATTTTCTGCACCTATGATGAAATCACGGTCATTGCGGAAGATGCAGACAAATGCCTTATCGGAAAAGCTGACAGTTCCCCTCACGCCGCAAAAATTCATAAAAGAATAATTGCTGCCGTCCCATGACTGTTCTGCTGAAAGATCGGGAAATTTTCCGTTCATTATCCCATGGGCAACGGCGGCGTAAATACATCTTTGGTAAAATTTTTCAGCGGTTATCGTATTAAAAATCCTATTCATTTTTTATCCTTTCACCCATTAACAAAACCACCGCACAAAATTGCTCTGTGCGGTGATATTTACCGATTATTTGCTGCGCTCCTTGGCAAGACCGTCACGAATGCCGGACATAATAATATCCCGCGCCTTTGCTGCTTCCTCCTTGGGGAGGGGTTCGGTATCGGCAAGGGCATATTTCAGCCCCAGATTCTGATACTTCGCCTTGCCCATATCGTGATAAGGCAACACATCAAGAGCCTTCACCGATTTAAGAGTGGAGATAAACTCACCCAGACGGTGGAGGTATTCCTCATTATAGGTAATTCCCGGAACTACCACATGGCGTATCCACAGTTCCTTTTTGCGCTCGCTCAGGAATCGCGCAAAGGCAAGGATATTGCGGTTGCTGTGGCCTGTAAGCTTTTTATGCTCTTCATCGTCAATATGCTTTATATCCAGCATAATGACGTCGGTGTATTTTATAAGCTCCTCATAAGCCTCGGTATGGTCGGGGGTAAAGGTAATGCCCGAAGTGTCAAGGCAAGTGTGTATCCCCCGCTCGTGCGCCTTTCGGAAAAGCTCGGTAAGGAAAGGAAGCTGCGCCATAGGCTCGCCGCCTGTGCAGGTAAGTCCCCCGTCTTTAAGAAACTCCTTGACGCCGTCATACATATCCAGAATCTCTTCTGCCGTTACCTCCTTGCCCGCTTCGGGATTTTTCCCGTGAAACTCCCATGTATCGGGGTTATGGCAATAGAGGCAGCGCAAAGGACACCCTTGGAAAAAGACGACGAACCTTATTCCGGGTCCGTCGACTGTTCCGAAAGATTCTGTTGAATGAATATACCCTGTCATTTACAGAGCCGCATGGAAGGTTCTGGAGATAACATCATCCTGCTGCTCCTTGGTGAGCTTGATGAAGTTTACCGCATAACCGGAAACACGGATAGTAAGCTGGGGATAATTCTCGGGATGCTGCTGAGCGTCAAGAAGAGTGTCACGGGTGAACACGTTGACGTTCAGATGATGACCGCCCTTTGTTGCGTAACCGTCCAAAAGACCGATCAGGTTGTTTATCTGCTGTGTATTTGCTGCCATAATAAAAACTCCTTTCATAAGAAGTATACTTATTGGGTATAGTTCTTTATCTACTAAAATAGTAGCATATAATTATTGATTTACTTTTGCGATATTATGTCGGCAATCTTAATTTTAAGTCGACATTAAGATTGCCAAACATATACATTTTAGGTAATCAGTCCCTATCGTTATCGCTGGTGTTGGGAATATTGGAGCAGCTGGGGCAAAGAGCGTCTATATCCAGATCACCTACGAACACGCCGCCGTCCTTACCCAGTGCGTCGGGGATAATGGAGAAGGTATTGGAAATACCGTCCTGCGCATTGGAGAACTGGAGCTTGGAAACGCTGGACAGAGAAGCGGAAGCGCCGTGTGTATCTCTGCCGTGCATAGGATTAGCGCCGGGTGCAAGAGGCACGCCCTGCTTACGTCCGTCGGGGGTAGAACCGGTTTTCTTACCGTAAACCACGTTGGAGGTGATAGTAAGGATAGATGTGGTAGGCAGACCGTTTCTGTATGTGTGCTGCTGACGGATCTTGTCCATAAACTTGTTGAGAATCTGCTGAGCAATCTCGTCAACACGATCGTCATCGTTGCCGTATTTGGGGAAGTCGCCCTCGATAACATAGTCAACAACAATGCCCTGCTCGTTTCTTACGGTCTTTACCTTAGCGTACTTGATAGCGGAGAGGGAGTCTGCAACAACGGAAATACCTGCGATACCCGTTGCAAAATATCTCTTGACCTCTCTGTCATGAAGTGCCATCTGAAGGCTCTCGTAACAGTACTTGTCGTGCATATAATGGATAATATTAAGGGTATTTACATAAAGCTCGGCAAGCCATGTCATCATATCGTCGTACTTTTCCATAACCTCGTCATAATCCAAATATTCGGAGGTAACTGGTCTGTACTTGGGAGCTACCTGTACGCCGCTTATTTCATCCACACCGCCGTTTATAGCGTAGAGCAGGCACTTTGCAAGGTTAGCTCTTGCGCCGAAGAACTGCATTTCCTTGCCGACTACCATGGAGGATACGCAGCAAGCGATAGCATAATCGTCGCCGTGGATAGGTCTCATAAGGTCATCGTTCTCATACTGAATGGAGGATGTGTTGATGGAAACCTTAGCGCAGTATTCCTTCCAGCCCGAAGGCAGCCTGGTGGACCAGAGAACTGTCATGTTAGGCTCGGGAGATGTGCCGAGATTTTCCAGTGTATGCAGATAACGGAAGCTGTTCTTTGTTACCATATGTCTGCCGTCAACACCGATACCGCCCAGAGACTCGGTTACCCACTGAGGGTCGCCAGAGAAGAGGGAGTTATACTCGGGTGTTCTTGCAAATCTTACAAGACGGAGCTTCATAATGAAATGGTCAATAAGCTCCTGTGCCTCAGTCTCGGTAAGTCTGCCGAGCTTGAAGTCACGCTCAAAGTAAATATCAAGGAATGTGGATGTACGACCCAGGGACATTGCAGCGCCGTTCTGATCTTTAACTGCGCCCAGGTAGCCGAAGTAAACGGCCTGTACAGCCTCTTTTGCGGTAACAGCGGGCTTGGAAATGTCGCAGCCGTAAATTTCAGCCATTTTCTTCAGGTTTTCCAAGGCTCTGATCTGCTCAGAGATCTCTTCTCTTGCACGGATCTTTTCCTCGGTCATGGGGCAAGTATAGAAAGCCTTCTGCTCCTTCTTGTCCTCAATAAGTCTGTCAACACCGTAAAGGGCAACACGTCTGTAGTCGCCGATGATTCTTCCTCTTCCGTAAGCGTCGGGAAGACCTGTGAGGATATGAGCTGTTCTTGCAGCTCTCATTTCGGGAGTATATACATCAAATACGCCTGCGTTATGAGTTTTTCTGTATTCGGTGAAGATATGCTTTATTTCCGGATCAATGGTATAGCCGTTATCAGAGCAAGCTTTCTCAGCCATTCTGAGACCGCCGTAGGGCATAAGTGCACGTTTAAAGGGCTTATCTGTCTGAAGACCAACGATCTTCTCCAGATCCTTTTCGATATAGCCTGCGCCGTGGGAAACCAGAGAGGAAACCACCTTGGTATCCATATCCAACACGCCGCCTGCCTCGCGCTCCTGCTTTGCAAGATCCATTACATCGGCCCAAAGCTTCTTTGTAGCCTCTGTGGGATCAACCAGAAAGCTGCTGTCGCCGTCATAGGGAGTGTAGTTTTTCTGGATAAAGTCACGGACGTTGATTTCGTCGACCCAATGTCCGCCCGTGAAGCCCTCCCATTCCTGTCTCATTTGCTTCATAATCAATTTTCCTCCTTCAAATATTGCGAAAGGATTTCTCCCGCAAAGTATATGCTCCGTACGGGGATTTCCCGTGTCAAAGCTGCCGTCTTTCAAAGTCGGGATTTCCGCTCGAAAAGACTACATTTTATTGGGATAAAGCGTCTTTGATTATACAAAAATACGGCAGTATCGGAAAAATTATCCAAGAAAATTTCACGCACTTTTCCTATGATAAATAATTGCCGCAAGCCGTAATTATACCTTGAAAGTATCATTTAACATTCGCAAAAAAATCACGGAAACGCCCGTACTTTAAAGGTAATATAATTGCAGACACCTTATTTATATATATTATAC
>CAMWIR010000080.1 GCA_947174365.1 uncultured Ruminococcus sp.
GCATAGCCCTGTTCCTCTTGCCGAACAAAGGCTTCACCGCAAATCCGCTGACCCTTATCCCCCCCAGCGAATAATCCACAGGTATCATCGAAGCCGCAAACTCACGCCCGAACACCGAATAAACACTCGAATACAAGCTCCCGTCCCCCGGAGAAAACAACTCCCTGCGGTTGTCCCTTATAAACGTAAAGGATATCTCCGGGTGGGAAACCGCTATCTTCCCTATAATAGAGGCAATGGCATTCCCTTCATACTTGTCCTTTTTAAGAAATTTCAGCCTTGCTGGCACATTATAAAAAACGTCCCTTATAACTATGGTAGTCCCGTCGGGGCAGCCCGTTTTCTCGTAAAGCTTTTCCTCCGTGCCCTCTATCCTGTACCTCGTGCCGAACTCCTCCTCGACAGGCTTCGTCATTATCTCGCACCTTGCCACAGCGCTGACCGAAGCCAGCGCCTCCCCCCTGAACCCCAGCGTGTGAATCTTGTTCAGATCATCTCTTACCGAAAGCTTGCTTGTAGCGTGCCTCAGAAACGCCGTAGGCACATCGGGGTAGCTTATACCGCAGCCGTTGTCCGTCACACGGATATAGGATATCCCCCCCTGCTTTATCTCCGCAGTAATGGCAGTAGCCCCGCTGTCAATGGAGTTTTCCAGCAGTTCCTTTATAATGGACGAGGGGCGTTCTATCACCTCACCCGCAGCAATAAGCTCGGATAATTCCTTGTCCAGTACACGTACCTTCGGCATTTTTTCACATCCTCTAAAAAATTATATTTCCTCATTTATCAAAAATTTATTTATCAGATTAATGTAATCCTCTGTGCATTCACAGGCATAGGTCAGATGACCGTGATTTTTCTTTATAATTTTTTTTGATACGGGATATGCATTATCAATACCTTTAAAACAAGTCTTGTATGCCTTTTCATCTTCCCCGAAGAAAAAGCATATATTTTTCTGCATATCTTCATTCATTTCCGGAAAATCAAATGTATAACAGCATTCCACTTCTTTTTTTACCGATTCATCGGTCAGATACGGAACGCTTAACCTCATACTTTCGATCATAGGGCGCAGCTTTTCGATTTTGCCGCCTGCAAACTGCTTTAAAAACTTCATATTCATTACTTCATCTGTCGTTTTGTTTCTTAACATATCTATCATAGCTTTAAATTTAAAATACATAAACTTTTTATACAGAAAAGATAATTTTATGTACGGCGCACCGTCAAACCAGGCCTTGCCGACGCTTATATTCTCATTCAAAAGCTGCCTCAGCAGTTCCATACCTATTTCACTGCCCATAGATTGACCGTAGATCAAAGCTATATTATTTATGCAGCAGCTTACCGCATAATTTTTTATTTCCTCAGCCTCATTATATCTTGTTGTAAAAGTGCCGCTGTTTTCATAATGTCCGTTATAATCCGGAACTATAATATAAAAATTTTCTTTTAATTCATCATAAATATTCTCCATACTTTTTCCCGGAACAAACGAACCCGAAAGCATAATTATTGTCGGGTCATTTTTATTCCCGAATGTATTGAATCTCATAATTCTCTCCCCAATTCCTCAAACCGAAAATTAAGAATTTGCCGTTTTTTTTCTGATAAGAAAAATAATACCGAATATAAATACCGCACATGATAATATTTCCAATAAAATCATTAAGCCGCCCGGTAACTCAGGATTACCATAAAAAATAAAATCGGGTAAATTAGCGGCAGCATGAGCGATAAAACAAGCAAGCAGCGAATTTGTTTTGTAAAAAACGATTCCAAACACCGCTCCCATTATAAATGAACCGGCAACTAAAATTATTCCGCCTGCCATTAAATGGATCAAGCCGAAAAATACCGAAGAGACAATAATTGCAGTAATGGGATTTGCAGTTTTTTCTATTCGTGTATAAACAATCCCCCGCAGTGCGATCTCCTCCGAAACAGGAGCAATTACAATAAGATTTATAATCATCATTATAATTCCGAGGCCCGGAAAAATACCGGAATAATACCCGACTGAATCGTGGATCATTAAAGAGTTTTCGATAGAAGCATTATAAGTTAATAAGTAAAATAAAAGGGAATATGAAAAACTGACGCTTATTGACAGCAGAAAATAAGTCCGATCGGTCTTTCGTAATTTCCATTCTTTTTTCACGTCCGATTTTCGTATCCTGAATATCAAAAAGAATACAAGTACAATAAGTATTCCCGAAATAACAGTTACTCCCAAAAGATTTTTATTTGCAAAGTCCACTATCTGCTGTTCATCTCTGCAGCCTTTAGCTGCCGCTATACCCATAAATCCAATCGACGATAATGATTGAAATATCATCATCAAAATGAAATATAAAAAGAAAAATCCAATACCTTTAAGTATACCTTTCATTGCAAACCTCCGTAAAACCGGATTCACTCAGATCATATCCTTGCCAACGCATTCCGACACCAGTTAAACAGCAGTTCAAATGCGCCGTTAAAATCATAGTCCGGATTATCCCGCAGCGATATGCTCAGTTCCAGAACGGCTTTGTCCTCACCGCTTAAGACTTCAAGCAATTCACGTTTTGTCTGAACAAAAACGCCGCTGCTTAAATAATACAAATGCTGCATAATAAAAAACACCGATTTGCAGCTTATGGGCAGCCTTGAAATATTTTTCTCTCTGTCAGCGTGTATGTAGCGGTGACAAATCTCGTGATACAGGTTGTTGAGGCTTATCTTCACATAGTTTCTTTCATCTTCGGAAGTATACGCAGGAACAAGCTTTTTAAGCTCTCCGTAATAATCCTTAGTCGTGTTCAGTAAATGAAATGCTTCAAGCGGATTCCAGTTTTCCAGATCGTCCTTACCGCAAATGAATCCGCAGGACCTGTCATAATCCCCTACCGAAACAAGCGCATTTTTATAAACATTCAAATCATTTACCGTGATCCCGTCGATCACAGCCATAATATCAATATCACTGCTTTCGGTAGCCTCACCCCGAAGATAACTGCCCTGCAATCCTACATACACCAGCCTTTCGCCGAAAGCATTTTTTAATGCATTTATCAGCTTATCAATATATTCATCTATCCTGAGCATTTCAACTCACCTTTCTTACCTCTTGCCTCTCATCATCTTGCCTCTTGCAGCTTATCCCACAGCTCCCCAAGCAGCGCCAGCGCCTCACGTGGAGAATACTCATCGGGATTTGTCTTTTTGAGCCTTGACAGCACTTCCTCCTCGGCAATTGAATTAAAGGAGACCTGCGGCTCGCTGTCGGCCTGCACACGTACCTGCCCCTTTTCCTCCTCCATTTCCCGAAGTATAGCCTTTGCCCTGTCCACCACGGATTTAGGAAGTCCCGCCAGCTTTGCCACCTCAATGCCGTAGCTGTCGTCTACCCCTCCGGGCACTATCTTCCGCAGGAAATTAATGCTCTCCCCATGCTTTTTCACCGCAACGCTGAAATTCTTTACCCCCTCGACCTTTCCCTCCAAAGCGATCAGCTCATGATAATGCGTTGCAAACATGGTCTTGCAGCCGATCTTCCGGGCATTCGCAATATGCTCCGCCACAGCCGTTGCAATGCTTATGCCGTCAAATGTGGAAGTCCCCCTGCCTACCTCGTCCAGTATGACCAGACTCTGCTTTGTGGCATGCTTTAAAATATCCGCAACCTCGCTCATCTCCACCATAAAAGTAGACTGCCCCGCAGTAAGATCGTCGGAAGCCCCCACTCTCGTAAATATCCTGTCCGCAATTGAAATTGCCGCCCTGTCCGCAGGCACAAAGCAGCCTATCTGTGCCATAAGCACAATAAGCGCCGTCTGCCGCATATAAGTGGACTTGCCCGCCATGTTAGGCCCTGTGATTATCGCCATACGACAGCCCTCTGTGTCCAGATATGCGTCATTGGGCACATAAGGGTCGCTTGTCACCATCTCCACCACAGGATGCCTGCCTCCCTTTATATCAATGACTCCGTCAATGGTAATATCCGGGCGCACATACCTGTTTTTCATGGAAACGTCCGCAAAAGAGCAAAGCACATCAAGCGCCGCCACCGCCCTCGCCGTCTGCTGCACCTCGCTAAGCTTGGACGCAATAAAATCCCTTACCTCCGCAAATATCTCCGCCTCAAGGACCTGAACCTTT
Source organism: uncultured Ruminococcus sp. (assembly GCA_947174365.1). GTDB lineage: Bacteria > Bacillota > Clostridia > Oscillospirales > Ruminococcaceae > Huintestinicola. Next base: position 4,150 of record CAMWIR010000080.1, read on the forward strand.
TCGCTTGCCCCCGAAATATCCTCCTCCGTTTTCTTCAGTTCCTCCGTAATAAACCGCTCTGCATTTGCAAGAGTCTGCTTTCGTATGTAGTCCGAGGGTACAGCGCCGTAGTTTGATCTTGTAACCTCTATGTAATAGCCGAACACCCTGTTAAAGCCTATCTTCAGGTTCTTTATCCCCGTGCGCTCACGCTCACGCTGCTCTATTTCCTTGATTATCCCCGTGCCGTTTTCGATAATATTCCGCAGCCTGTCAAGCTCGGCATTAAAGCCCTCTCTGATAACATTCCCGTCCTTTAAAAGAGCAGGCAGTTCATCTTTGAGCGCCCTTTTTGAAAGTGATGAAATTTCCCCAAGCTCGGAAATGCAGCCGTTAAGCCCCGTAAGCAGCGAGCTTTTGCAGTCGTTAAGCAGCGACTTTATCTCGGGCATTTTCTCCGCAGTCCGCTCCAGAGCCTTTATGTCACGGGGCGTAGCCGTCTTGTACATCACCCTCGTCATCAGCCGCTCCAGGTCATAAACCCCGTCCATACGCTCTATGATCTCCGATAAAGTCACAGGCGCATTCACAAGCTCCTCCACAGCGTCCAGCCGCTTTATTATTGAAGCAGGCTTCACAAGAGGCTGCTCAATGTAGGATTTAAGCAAACGCTTCCCCATAGACGTCCTTGTGCGGTCAAGCACCCACAGCAGACTGCCCCGCTTTTCCTTGCTCCGCATAGTCTCTGTCAGCTCCAGATTCCGCCTTGCCGTCAGGTCAAGCTCCATGAACCGCTTGTCCGAATAAACAGTAAGCTCCGTAAACCTTCCAACAGCCGCACGTTGGGTATCGCTGATATAGTAGAATAACCCGCACAGAACGCTCACCGACTCGCTGTCGCTCTCCTCCACGCCCAGCTCACGCAGATTGCTTTTGCTGAACTGCTTTAGCAGCACAGACGTTTGCAGCGGTGAAAATATCTCATCGGTCAATACCGTTTCCCTTATCCCCAGCCGTTCCCGCACAAAGCTTATGACCCTTGCCATATCCGCCCTTGCCCGCACCTCGCCGTTTATAAGCAGCTCCGCAGGGGAAAACCGTGAAAGCTCGTTTATCAGCACATCGCAAAGCTCCGCCGCAGACTTGTTCTTGTAAATTTTCAGCTCCGCCGCCCCCGTGGAAATATCCGCAAAAGCCACCGAAGCGCACTTATCCCTTAAAACCACGCCGCCTATGTAGTTGTTCTTCTCCTCGTCCAGATAGCTGCTTTCCGTCAACGTTCCCGGGGTGATTATCCGCACCACCTCGCGCTTAACAAGTCCCTTAGCCGCTTTCGGATCCTCGGTCTGCTCGCACACAGCCACCTTGTAGCCCATATCAATGAGCTTTTTGATATACATTTCCGAGCTGTGATAGGGAATGCCGCACATAGGCGCACGCTCCGCCTGTCCGCAGTCCCTGCCAGTAAGAGTAAGCTCCAGGCTGCGGGAAACATTCACAGCGTCGTCAAAAAACATCTCATAAAAATCCCCCAGCCTGAAGAACACCACATAATCGTTATACTTGTCCTTGACCTCGAAATACTGCTGCATCATCGGGGAAAGGCTGCTGCGATCAATTTCCATTCAGAACCACCTTTACTTGAACTCTGTAAATTATGCGTTTGCAAGTTAAATTTCAGCGTACATTTCAATCAGCGCCAAAGAAAACAAGAGGCAAGAATTTAATATTCTGCACTCTTCGCAAAATATCCTGCCTCCTGCTTCCGAAAACTCTCGAACCTTAACCGCAGCCTCCGCAGGTAGCACAACTGCCGCTGCACTCAGAAGCAGGCGGAGAATCCGGACAGGTCATGGGATCATCTCCGTTTGCAGCACAGGTGATAATATAGTGAATGCTCTCCAGAATGTCGTCCATCTCCGAGCGTGCCGCCTCAAAAGCCACCATGTTGGGGTTTTCGGTGACCTCCTTGTAAATGGAATTAAGCTTTGAATTAAGCCTTGTAATGGCGTCGGTATCCTTGTCATCCTTAGCCATTTCAATATTCAGCTCCATTTTGGTGCTGTTAAATTCCACAATATTCTTCTGAAGGCTTTCATCCTTGTCATTAGCCAGCTTTGCCGCCTTGTAACGGGAATATATTTCGTCCTCCTGCAAAGCCTTGCCCAGTTCTCTTGCCTTTTCAATAACGCTCATAAATAATTCTGCCTTTCCAAAATAATTTTCGTGAAAAAATCCACGCTTAAAATTATTATATCACATTTTATAAAAATAAGCAAGAATTTTTAGAAACACACGGCAAGATTTTTTACAAATTTCATCTTCGCTTAATTTTGCAGCAATATCTAATCAATTATTCATTCACAAATAACCGTTTACACTTTCCGTCAACCCCATAAAACGCCGTTCACATACCCGACACCATAAAAAAATGCGATAGTCGGGCAGTGTTCTCCCAAACCTATCGCTTGAATTTCCCCCCGCAATATTAATTCTATCACAAAATCGCCCGCTTGTCAATAGCCTTACGCAAAATTTAATATAAAATTAATATATTTGTTCTATGTAAATTACCCTTAAACAAATCAACTCATTCTTCATCAACCCGTGTAAAAATATCCGATAAAACCTTCGGCAGATCACGCACACCATTTCCGTACTCACCAATAATATCCCTCAGCACCGCCAATATAAGCTCCTTATCCAGTTTTTCAATAAAAATAGGCTTATCCGCATAAAAATATCTGCCCCCAAGGCATTCCCCCGAAGCCGCATCTTTTTTAACAAGGCTGCGCAGATTTTCATATGTAAAAAAGGAAGCGCACCACCTGCTGCCGTCGCTGAGGGAGAAATGCACGTCCGCAGACTCATTATACTCATCAAAAACATTTTCCCATTCATCAAATTCATACCACACATCATAAAACTGTATTTCCATTACAATACGCCCTTTTCGCTATAATATAAATTTGTATATGCATTTCTCATACTCCCCGTCGTCACGCATATCATTGCCCTCGGGCAGCTCCGCAATTTCCAGAAGCTCCCCGCCCGCATATTCGCAGGTTTTTCTTGAAGCAATATTATCGGGGTTACAGGTGATTATCTGATAACCCAGATCATGCCGCCTTGCCAGCTCAAACAGCAGCAGACAAGCCTTTCCCGCATAATGATGTCCCCTGTATTCCTCGTCGATTCTGTAGCCTATATTTCCGCCATAATAAAGCTTATCGTTATGCCCGATACGCAGATCGCAAGCCCCCATTTTCACACCCTTTTTATTACATACGGCAAAATGATATGCGGGTACCCGGTCCCTTTCGGGGTTGCCCTCGTCCGTCCTTTCAAGCACTAATTTTATCTCATCATTTTCAAGAAAATCCGTATTCAGAAACATTTCATCATCTCCAAAATAGCCGTAATAAGCTTTGGCATAAAAACATTGATAACTTATTCAAAAGACAGCTTACATTTAAGCTTTAATTTTTTTATATTGTCCTCGATCAAAGCTTTAAAAAATCCGTCAATTTTTTCATATTCCATTTCCTTTGCATACAAAGCCAGTTGATCAAAATTGTCTAAATCCTTTTTTATGTTTTCTTCGGAAGAATATTTTTTACATAACTCATAGTATTCGTTATGCCATTTGTAAGCATCTATCAATTGGCGTTTATAAAAATACATATACGTGTATAATCTTGCTTTATTTATGGGGTCAACCGTAAAAATATTTATTCCGGTTGTTTTTATTACATTGATCAAAGATAAGCAGTCTGCGGTTTTGTCAAGCAAAGAAAATCCATCCTTGCCCAACACAAGCAAAGCGTCCTCAATATCTGCAATAAGCTCGGCTTCGTCATAGCTTCCCCAAACTCTTTTCCCTGTAGTATTGTTTATCAAATATAATCTGGTGGATATTGTAAAATATATCATATCCTCGGGAATACACCAAGGCTGAACAACTATGTCTATACTGAAAAACTGCTGTCCGTACGAAAAATGAAGAAATACCATCTGAATTATTTCATCTGTAGAACGAACCCAACTGCTTGCATCTTGCCTTACAAAACCGTTTGCACGCAGAAATTCATTTACCCGTTTTTTGACAAGCTTATGTACTTCTTTGTTATCCATAATCAAAACCTCCCACTAAGCCATAGGTAAATCTTCATAAATTTAATTCGGTCAATAACAGTCATCATCATAAAAGGACAACATCCTTTCATAGACCTCTCTTGCCCGAACCTCATCCCTGAAACGGTCATCGTCCCCCCGCAGCAAAATATCGTCATAATCCGCATAAGCTAAACTTTTAAAGGGTTCTTCGTCCTGAATCCACCCCATCCACTCCCAAAGGGAAAACATCCGTATGCCGAACCTCCCTATATCCATTGACCTGTAAACAGGTTTAAGAAGCTCCATAAGCATCTTTCCGAATCTGTCCCTGTCCATCCCGTGGTCAATATGATCCAACACGTAAATAACCATTTCCCTGATATTTCCCCCAAGCATTTCAAGCTCCAAAAGGTTGCTGTTTTCGGGGTCTGCGATAAAAAGCTCATCCAGCCTCTTTTCAAAATTTTCCGCAATCCCCATTCCGAAATCCTTGTCAAAGCCCTCTGCGATCAGATAAGCATAAGCAAGCAGCTCTTCCATATGTAAACCTCCGATCCCGCCGAACGGCAAATATTAACCGACAATTTCCCCCTCCACAGCCCAGTTATGGGTCTTAGTCACCCGGACATCATGCATAGTGCCGATAAGCGAACGTTCCCCCTTTACCAGCGTTATAATAAATTCATTGCTCTTGCCGCTTATAAAGCCATTGTACTCGCTGTCGAAAAGCACACGAAAAATCTTCCCCTCAAACCGTTTGTAACCCTCCTCCGCCAGCTGCCTTTGCAGGGTCAGCAAACGCTGCATACGTTCGGATTTTTCCGCCTCGGGGGTCTTGTCCTCCATTCCTGCCGCCCTTGTGCCGCTGCGTTTTGAGTAAATGAACGAGAAAATATTGTCATACCTCACCCGCTTCATAATTTCCATCGTGTCCCTAAAATCCTCCTCGCCCTCATTGGGAAACCCCACAATAATATCCGTGGTAAGCGACAGCCCCGGCATTACGCTGCGGGCATAATCCACCAGCTCCATATACCTCTCCGCTGTATATCCCCTGTTCATTTCCTTTAAAATCCTGTCGCTCCCCGACTGCAATGGCAGATGAACGCTCTTGCAAACCTTTTCGCACTCCGCAACAGCATTAAAAAAATCCCGCCCTGCGTCCTTGGGGTGGGGCGACATGAACCGAATTCGGAAATCCCCGTCAATTCGGTTTATTCGCTGCAGCAGCTCGGGAAAATCAATCCCTGCTGCCGTTCCTTTGCCGTAGGAGTTCACATTCTGACCCAGCAGCATTATTTCCTTGCAGCCGCCCTCCGCAAGCCCCTTTATTTCTTCGATTATATTTTCCGGTTCACGGCTTCTTTCCCTGCCTCTCACATACGGTACAATGCAATAGCTGCAAAAATTATTGCAGCCGTACATTATCGAGACCCCCGCCTTGTAACAGTCCGTCCGCACAGGAGAAATACCCTCAAAGCATTCGCCATTCCTACAGGCAGTATCGCTTACAAATCCCCCTTCGGTCAGTACCTCATAAAGCAGCCTCGGCAGCTCCCTCATGGCGGAAGTACCGAAAAGAATATCCACAAAAGGATATGACTGCCGCAGCTTTGCCGTTGTCTTTTCCTCCTCCGCCATGCAGCCGCAGATGATTATTATCAGTCCGGGGTTTTCTTTTTTAAGGTGCTTCAGCTCACCGATGTGCCCGTAAACCTTTACCTCGGCATTTTCCCGCACAGCGCAGGTGTTGAGCACTATTATATCCGCCTTGTCACGGCTCACAGTCACACCGCAGCCCAATCCGCATAATATCCCCGTGATCTTCTCTCCGTCGCTCACATTCTGCTGACAGCCGTAGCTGTGCACATAGCATAAAGGAGGCTGTTCCCTCTTCTCAAAAATTTTCCGGATCTTTTCTTCGTAATTCATTTTAATTTCCTCAAAATATTTTATGTATCACATCAATAAAAACTTCTTGCCTCTAATATACATAATACCCCTCATACCCCATTCCCGAAACCGTCGAAACAGCTGCGGCAAATTCCTCGGCAGACATGGACTCACGGTCAAGAAAAGCCTCTGTGGGAATATCTCCGCACTGCCTCTCCACCTCGGCAAAAACCGCCATGATCTTGTCGTCCTCGTCAAGGTAATCGAGAATTATCTCTTCGCCTCCCGCTACCATGGTCTTGGCAATATTGTTCTCGGAATAATCTATAAGTACAGTGCAGCCCTGCAAAAGATCGGGATGAAAAATCTCGCTGTAATCCTTTATTATGGAGTTTGCGGTAATCCGTATCATCACCCTTGCGCCCTTTTCGCTGCCCGCCTCTGTCATCATGCAGGCAAGAGATGCAAGAGCCTTGTAACGGGCGCTGCTGAAAGGGGTGATGTGCTCCCCTATCAGCTCCACATCGGTGGAGCGGAAATCGGGGAAAACAAAGTCCTCACAGATAATTTCCCCGAAGCCTGCGCCGCCAAGCTCCCTCATAATATCGCACAGGTAATCCCGGGCAACCTCGTCAAAGGGGTCTATCCAAGGCTTACCGCCGTTGTCCGGAGCGGCGTCCAGCCACGTGGTGTCGTCATTGCTGCGGTATGAACCGTCACGGTAATCGCCGTAACGGTTGTTATCCTTCAGCACACTGACCAGCGCCACAGGCCGCAGGCCCTTGGCAAGAGCGGCATTTGCCGCCTGCGAAGCCGTGACCTCAGATTTTATGGGTTTTTCCCCGTCGGTAACAGTCGCCACAAAGGGAATTTCCGTTTTGTAGTAGAATGCGCCGCCGTCGGCTTTCATGGGCATTATCACCGCCGAAGCCCCGCTGCTGCGTATCTCGTCCAAAGCGGCTTCAAGGCTGTCCAGATCCTGCATATCCTCCAGCGAAATGGTGTAAGCAGCTCCGCCGTTTTTAACGTCGGTGGAAACAGGAGGTGTGGTCACATTCACCGCCTCGGTAACAGCAGGCTGCGCCGTCCCCTCGGTAACAACTGTCTCGGCAGGCGCTTTTTCCTCAGTCTGTGACGGGACTTTTGCAGGGCCCTCAAGAATATCGGGCAGCGACTCGGTTTGTACGGGTTCGCTCTCGACAGCATTCCCCAAATCCTCGGAAATATCGGGAGTGGTGGTGTCCGTCTGCTGCTCGGGCGTCCACGGCTCGCTCGCTATCTGGGTCTCCCTCGCTTTGATATAATCGCCTATAGGCCCCGCAGCGCTGTAGCCCACAAATACCAGCACCGCCACCGCTGCAACGCTTGCGGCAATTTTAATGCCATTATTGTTTCTTCTCTTTATCTTATAACGTCTCTTTGGACGGAATATTCTTTTGTTTCTTCTCATTTTTGACTTACTCCCTTTTTTAATTAATAATGATTTTATTGATACTGTTCCATAATGGATCTTTTCCCGGAATTTGTCCGAAAAAAATTTAAATTCGGGAAAAATTTATAAATCCGCTTGATTTTTCAGGTCGGTTTTTCTGCCGAATTTAACCGAAAAAACAATTTATCCGACAAATTCAAAGCAAAAAAAACATTATATTTCCGATTTTTCGGAAATATTCTGCCACAGGTTATCCTGCCATTATCCGCCTATTCCGTAAACGGCCATGGCGATAAGCCCCGTGTAGAGCATTATGGCGGGAAATCCTCTGAATGCAGCGGGAACTTTTTCGGAACACAGATGCCCGTAAACTCCCGAAAGCATTATCGCCGCCAGACCGAAGCCCGCTCCCGAGGAAAGACCGAAAAACAGAAATTCCGACAGGCTTTCGCAGCGGGAAACGCTTAAAAATATTGTACCCATAACAGTGCTGTTAAACGCAGAGATATGAACATATTTTTTTAACCGCCCGAAATTTCGTCCGCCAAAGGCACGAAGAAGAACCAGCGTGACAGCGTAAATTATCCCTATCGCCGCCGCATAAAGCAGGGGCATAAAGGCTCTGTCCGCCTGCACTCCCCATACTTTCATCAGCCGCCCCGCAGCACCTGCGCAAAGGGTGAACCACATAACGCCCAGGCAAGTGCCTATAAGATTGCGTTTATTTTTTGCGGCGGTTATCATGGTGCTTACTCCAAAGGCACGGGAAAAAACCGCATTCTCCGTAAGCACCGCAGCCGCAGCGGATAATAAAAATCCGCCCGTTAAGCTGTTATCCATATTTTTCACCATACCGTTCAGGTCAGTCAATGCTCATTCGTTTATTCGGTCAAGCTCCGTTTATCGGAATTTCCAAAATAAACCAAACCAAATCAATTATTCTTCGTTACTCGGATAAGCGCACCCATCAGCCCTATTAAAATGAAGCCTCCGCAGGGTGCGGACAAAATCGGGATGACCGTGTTCACGCCGTAAAGCACGCCGCCGATACCTCCCTGAGAGAAAAGCTCACGCACCGCACCCAGCAAAATAAGCGCCATATCAAAGCCCAGAATGTGGGAGATAATATCCGTCACGAAACGCCCGCCTTTTAGTCGGAAAAAGCGCAGCTCCGAGCCTCTTACCACAAAATCCCCCGTAACTATAAGGGTGAGAAATACTCCCAGTGAAGCGGGGTTTACCGCAGAAAATTTTTCTGCCGCCATATAGCAGGGAATATACACCGCCGCCGCAGTAAGCGTATATAATATTATACGCAGGGCATAGGGTATTTTTCGTGGCAGCAAACGGGAAATCATCAGTGCACCGAAAGTGGTCGTTGAAAAGAGCAGAGCATAGGTAAGGGCAGTGTCGAGAGAACTGCCGAGAATTACCGCAGGGGCTGCGGACATTCCCGCCGCAAACACGGGATTGTGCGACCAGATGCCGTCAAAGGGCGACCATTTCTTTTCGCTTTTCACGGGTGTGTTTCTCTCCTTTCGCAAACTATTCGATGTAAAGACCTTTCCTTTTTTCACGGAAATAATTTTAACCGATTCAATAGAAAATTTTTTTGTATATCCCACAAGTATTTACAAGTAATTATCCGGAAATATCAAGAATAAATTATAAAGATTTACGTTCTGATAAGGCACAATCACTGCGTTTTTTCGGACGGCTCCGCCTTAGATCCGTCGATAATATTATCCGCCAGAAAAGCAAACGGAGCGGCTATGACGCAGGCATAAACCGCAGGAAATCTCAGGGAGGAAATTTCCGAAACAATTATTATAAGAATTCCCGAAATTATGCCGAAAATTATCCGCCCCGAAATTTTTTCGGGAATATGTCCGCCGCAGGACAATACAGCAATGGTAAAAA
>CAMWIR010000081.1 GCA_947174365.1 uncultured Ruminococcus sp.
GTATGGGGGAGAGGTTCAAGGGAAGCTTTTGCAAGGCGGTGTTTCCCGGGGATTTCGGCAGCGACGGGTTTTTTATTTGCAGAATGAGGCGGATAGGTTAATATAAGCAGGCTTTTAAGATTTTTGCACAAAATTAATGTGCGGTAAATCGGAATTTAAAGGAGAAATCAATTATGCAAGCATTATTATATCCACTTGATAAAGCAGTAATTGGCGATAAAAATATTTGTTTGGGAATGGATAAAAGTTCTGTATTTAATATGCTCGGAAAAGGCGAGAGTTTCGACGAAAAGCGATACTATTATTTTAATAGTGATTTAGCAGTAGATTTTGACGACAAGAACAAGGTTGAATTTATTGAGTTTCTCGGGGGAATAGACGGTGAATTGCAGCCTATGATATATAACATATCAGCATTTGAAGAAAACGCTGATGATTTGTTGGAAATCCTGAAAAAGTTTAATAACGGAGAAATTGACGATTCGGAAAACGGATACAGTTATGGTTTCCTTGAGATAAGCGTAGGAATATATAGGGAGTTTCTTCCCGAGGAAGTTATCGAAGATGCTAAAAATAACAATATGTCTTTAGACGACGAGGATGTTATGGAGGATTTGCGTAAAGCATTACATTGGGCAACAATTGGTTTCGGTGTAAAAAATTATTATAGATAAATTCCGGTTTAAAGCGCTTGTTCAGTTTAAGGTGCGATAAATCGGACTTCAAGGGAGCTCAAAAATATGATACTATACAGACCTGTCGGTACGGCCGAGCTAAAGTTGATAGAACAAAGCGGGTATAGATGCTTTCCGCCAAGATTACCGGAACAGCCTATCTTTTATCCTGTATTAAACGAGATGTATGCTAGGGAAATAGCTGAGAAGTGGAATGTCAAGGGCACTTCGGACCACAAAGGGTATGTCACAAAATTTGCAGTTGATGATGATTATTGTTCACAATTTGATGTTCAAACCGTTGGCAGAAGTTATCATCAAGAATTATGGATACCTGCCGATGAACTTGCAAATTTCAATCGGCATATTATCGGAACGATAAAAGTAATTGATGAGTTTTCGGATAATGAATGATATAAATTCCGGTTTACAGCGCTTGTTCATTTTGAATTTTGAACAAAATGAAGGTGCGGTAAATTGAAAATCAGAGGTGGACTATATTGAAAATAAGCGATTTATTAAATGACGAAAATGGCTTGGCTGTCAAATTGAGGTGTGACAATTATTTTGACTCAAATGAATATAAAAAAATAAAATCTGTACTTGTTGATAATGTAAAAGTATGGAAGAAAAACGGAAACGTTCCGAATGATGATGTAGTGGCTCTTATGGAAACGATTAATCAATTGGCAGGCGGCAGTCGTTTTTGGGATAAAGAAACCGCAATAAAGGCTGAAGATGCTTGTCTTGAAATAGAGGATATTATAATAGATCTGATCTGTTAGATTGAAATGTAAGAAGTTAGGATGGTGGCAAAATTGGGCTTTCAATCTGTTCTTTTTGTAGTTACACCCGATGAATTGGAAAATGCTTTGATTCCGTTTACATTGTATATTGCCAATGCTCATGTTCCTGTAAATTACAGCTTTACTCCCAAAAGTATATTCTTAAATAATTACAGGGAGATGTACGGCAAGCTGTGCAGAGGAGAAAAAATAGATCATTATAAAGATTACAAATTACTTAAGTATTTCGATATTACGACCGATATATCTACGGTCAGATTCGGCAAAAATCATTTTTACAATGGAGATGAATTTAAATCATATATTGGCTCTGAGAGAGGCTATGCTCCCTATTTTTCACCTTTTATTTTTGATATATATACCGAAAACAATAAAATTTATGTTTCCACCACAGGTTCGTGGGCTGTAAGTTATACCGATATTATGGGGTTTCAGCTGTCATTTCCGAAAATAACCAAAAATGAAGCCCGGCTATACAATGAAGACGGACACGGACTGTACAATATAGAAAGTGAAAAGGATTGGGATTCTTACAATGACTATATGCTTTTTAGAAATTATATAATGAAACATACATCGTCTTTTCGTTTTTCGCTTAATGGGATCGAAAAGAAAACATCAATAAGAATAAGTGAAGATGTAAAAGCAGTTATTTCAAATTTCGATTGTGTAAAGAAAAATAACTTAGTTGTATTATGATAGATTTACAGCGCTTGGTCACTCTTTAATTGATTTGCTGTAAATATGCTTTGGCTTTTTGTTTTTTATGGATTTTGATTGCTTGAAAGGAAGTGATTGCAAAATGGAAAATTCGAGTGAGAAAAGAGATATTCTTTCTATGAATTTATGTGAACTGGAGTCTGCTTTGGAAGAGGCGGGAGAGAAGAGTTTTCGTGCCGGACAAATTTATTCATGGATACACGCAAAAAAAGTTACAGAATTTTCCCAAATGAGCAATATTTCCTTGGAGCTTCGTACAAGGCTTGATAAAAATTTTTGTATAAAACGCCTAAATGTTGCAAAAAGACTTGAATCTTGCAGGGATAATACGATAAAATATTTATATGGACTTGATGACGGCAATCATATTGAGAGCGTTTTAATGGAATATGAGCATGGAAACAGCATTTGTATTTCCACTCAGGTGGGGTGCAAAATGGGGTGCAAATTCTGTGCTTCCGCTATTGCGGGGTTTGTTCGTGACCTTACTCCCTCGGAGATGCTTCTGCAAATTTACGAGGCGGAGGCAGACAGCGGGCGGCACATTGACAATGCGGTGCTTATGGGGATAGGCGAGCCTTTGGATAATTATGATAATGTAATGAGATTCTTGGAGATAATAAGCGACCCCAAGGGCAGGGGTATGAGCCTGCGGCATATTTCCCTTTCCACCTGCGGGATAGTTCCGAAAATTTACGAGCTGGCAAAGCGGAAAACGGGGCTTACTCTTTCGGTATCGCTCCACAGCGGATATGACGAGGGGCGGAGCGAGATAATGCCTGTGAACAGGCGGTGGGGGATAGGCGAGCTTATGGAGGCTTGCAGGGATTATTTCAAGGAGACGGGCAGGCGTATTTCCTTTGAATATGCGGTGATAGAGGGGGTAAACGATTCGGCGGCGGATGCCCAGAGGCTATATTCGCTGCTGGGGGGAATGAACTGCCATGTAAATCTTATTCCTGTGAACGAGGTGCGGGAAACGGACTTCAGAGCGGACAGGAAAACCGCAGAGAGGTTTAAGGAGAGGCTGCTGAAAAAGGGGCTTAATGTTACCGTGCGCAGAACTTTGGGAAGCGATATAAATGCGGCTTGCGGGCAGCTCAGGAGAGAGCAGGAGCATTGCTGAGGGCGTTTTCTCCGATATATGGGGAAAAACCTGCTTTGAGTTTTAAGAAAAAACAGAGGATCGGTCTCACGGAGACGTGCCTCTTTGATATAGATATGAAAATGATACAAATGATTTTATAGGCCTGTGGCTTTAAGGCGGCGCAGAGAGCGACCCGTACGGACACAGGAAAGGAGATTTTGGCAATGACAGTATTCACACATACCGATATTGGTCTGGGTAGAAAGGAAAACCAGGACAGCGCCGACTGGATAGAACTGCCCGAGGCGGTGTTTGCGGTGGTCTGCGACGGCATGGGCGGCTCGAATGCGGGGAGCGAGGCAAGCAGGCGGGCGGTTTCCATTATAAGGGAACGGGTGAGCAAGGGCTACCGTCCCGAATTTGATGAGAACAGAATAAGAAATTTACTTATTGCATCGGTAAAGACTGCCAGTGCGGTGGTTTACGATCTGGGGTCGGCGGTGCCCGAATGGAACGGAATGGGCACTACCTGTGTAGCGGCGCTGGTGCGGGGAAATACGGTGCATATGGTGAATGTGGGGGATTCGAGAGGCTACATCATTAATCACGAGATAAAGCAGATAACAAGAGATCATTCCATGGTCATGCGGATGTATGAAAGGGGGGACATTACCCGTGAGGAACTGAAAAATCACCCCGAAAGGAACATCATTACACGGGCTGTGGGCGTGGAGGAAGATGTGGAAGCGGATTATTTTGAATCCGAGATTTCGCCCGGTTCGTCCATACTCCTTTGCACGGACGGATTATCCAACTACTGCGATGAGGGCATGATATTCCGGACGGTAAAGGATCTGCCTCCAGAGGAAGTGCCCGGGGCGCTGATAAATGCGGCGCTTGAAAACAAGGGAAGCGATAATATTACGGCTCTGCTTATCAAAGTATAGACTGTTTTGTGTGAAAAATTTCAGGTGAAAAATGACTTTCTTGAAGAATGTCCCTAAAACGGGAAGCACAGAATATGTCTGAAACGGAGTGAGTTAAGATGGATAAATATATAGGAAAAAAGCTTGACGGCAGGTATGAGATAACCGAGCTTATAGGCATAGGCGGCATGGCGGAGGTTTACAAGGCTCTCGACCTTATGGAAAACAGAGTGGTCGCTGTCAAGATACTTAAAAATGAATATGCGGGAAATGCGGACTTTGTACGCAGGTTCAGAAACGAATCTAAAGCCATTGCGGTACTCAGTCACCCGAACATTGTGAAGATTTACGATGTGGGATTTTCCGATAAGATCCAGTTTATTGTGATGGAATACATTGACGGAGTTACCCTGAAGGAATTTATGGAGCAGCAGGGGGCTCTGAAATGGAAAGACTCGGTGCACTTTATTATACAGGTGCTGCGGGCTTTGCAGCACGCTCATGACAGGGGGATAGTTCACAGGGATATAAAACCCCAGAACATCATGCTTTTCCCCGACGGTACTATAAAGGTCATGGATTTCGGGATAGCAAGGTTTGCAAGAGAAGAGGGCAAGACAATTTCCGATAAGGCCATAGGCAGCGTGCACTACATCAGTCCCGAGCAGGCAAGAGGGGATATTACTGACGAAAAGAGCGACATTTACTCTGTGGGAGTAATGCTTTATGAAATGCTCACGGGGGTGAAGCCATTTGACGCAGACACGCCTGTGGCGGTGGCGGTAATGCATATGCAGTCAAATCCAAGGCTGCCGAGAACTATAAACGACACCATTCCCGAGGGGCTTGAATCCATTGTGATAAGGGCTATGCAGAGGGACGCCGGAAGGCGGTATCAGTCCGCTTCGGAGATGATAAAGGATATTGAGGAATTCAAGCGCAATCCCAGCATTGTTTTTGAATATTCCTATCCCGAAAGCGAGGACGAGGGCAAGACTATTTATTTTGACAAGCCCGCACATGAGGCGGCGGCGAAGGCGGGAGGCAAGGCTGCTGCGGCTGCAAGGTATGCCGAGGTAAAGTCACAGGGCGGCAAGGGATCCGCTCACGGTAAGAATACAGACTCAAAAAAGAATGAGGTGAGAAATACGAAACCGAATACTAAAGCAAACGAATACTACGATTATGATGACGATGATGAAGATGAAGAGGTATCGAAATCTTCCTACTTTGTGGTGGCGCTGACAGCTATTGCGGCGGCGGTGGTCATAATTGCGGTGGTGTTTATTGCCATTCAGATATTTATAAATATAGGCAGCGGGACCGATGAAACCCAGCCTATGGTAAATCTGGTGGGGTATGACTTTAACCAGTGCAAGAGCACATATGCTTCATACTTCAATCTTACGGTGGATAAGGAAATCTATTCCTCGGATTACCCTGCGGGGGTTATTATCGAGCATTCGCCCAAGGAAGGCTCGCTTATCGTAGTGGGCAATGCCGAGGTGCGGGCGACGGTGAGCAAGGGCCCGCAGATGGTGACTGTGCCGAACACTTACTCGGTGGACGCCAACACGGCGGGGGCTATGATAGAGGGCGTAGGGCTTTTCTACACTTATGTTATGCAGTACAGCGATGTTGAGAAGAACACGGTAATAAAGACAGAGCCTGAAAGAAATGAAGAGGTTGAAAGAGGGTCGACGGTATTCGTATACGTAAGCAGAGGACCCGAGCAGTTTGACAAATTTGTTCCCGATGTGGAGGGACTTACGAGGGCTGAGGCTGTGGAGCGGCTGGAAAAAGAGGGCTTTACGGTTCAGCTTCAGGAGCAGGACAGCCCCGAAAACAAGGATGTTGTACTGCACCAGAGCGTGCCTCATCTGGATGACAACGGGCAGCCGAATATTGTAAGCTACGGCACGACCATTATCCTGACCTACAGTTCGGGAGTTGTGCCTATGAGCACGGTGAACATCACCTTTGCCGTTCCCGACGGGCTGACGGGCAAGGCAACCTTTAACGCTTATGTGAACGGCATACTGTCGGGCACTCACGAGGTGGATAATATCGGGTATGTACAGACCATTTCCATTGAGGTAGAGGGAAAGGACACTCAGAAGGTGGTAATTGAGGCTGTGGGCAGCGATGGAAGGGCACACAGCATGGCGGAATACAATGTGGACTTTAACAATAAATCTGTTTCGGAATCAAGATTTGACAGGGATCTGCTGAAGACCCTTTACGGCATTCCCGAGGAGACTCCTGCGGTGACGGATGCTGATGTCGGGTTTATTGAAGATGAGTTCCCGGAGATACCCGCAGACCCCAATGAGGGCGACGATCCTCAGATAATCGGCACGGGAAGCTATGAGAGCTGGTGGGATCAGATCACCAATGGACAGTAAAGAAATGGAGATTAAAGATTACAGCGGACTTATTATTGAGAACGCAGGGGGAGCATATACGGTAGAGACCGCCCACGGGCTTATTTCCTGCAAGGCAAGGGGGATATTCCGCAAGGATGGGATATCTCCCTGTGCGGGAGACAGGTGCTGCGTGGAGGGGGATGTGATAACTTCGATAGCTCCCCGAAAAAATGAGCTTATAAGACCGCCCCTGGCCAATATTGATGTGATCTTCTTTGTGGTGTCAACCTGTGAGCCAAGCCCGAATCTGACCTTGCTTGACAAGTTCATTGCGGTGTGCGAATACAAGGAAATATCACCTGTGATATGTGTGACAAAGACAGATCTGCAAGACCCGGGAAATATTCCCGATATCTACGGGAGGATAGGCATTCCCGTGATAATATGCAAGTATGATGACCCTGGAGAATGCGTGGGGAAGATAAGGGAGATATGCAGGGGGAAGATATGTGCATTTACGGGAAATACCGGCGTGGGCAAATCAACGCTGCTTAATGCGGTAGCCCCGGAGCTTTCCCTTAAAACAGGAGAGATAAGCCGTAAGCTTGGGAGGGGACGGCACACAACAAGAGTTTCCAGACTGTTTAAGATAGATGACTGCTACATAGCGGACACGCCGGGATTTTCGGTATTTGAAACAGGGCAGTATGCGGTCATTTACAAGGACAGGCTGAAATACTGCTTCAGGGAATTTGAGGAATATGAGGGAAAGTGCAGATTTACCGACTGCAACCACATTGCGGAAAAGGGCTGCGCAGTGCTTGAGGCGGCTGAAAAGGGGGATATAGCACCGTCAAGGCTTGCAAGCTATGGGGAAATGTTCAAAGAGGCGCAGAATATTAAGGAATGGGAGACAGGCAGATGATAGGTTATATTTTCGGCGGTGCCGATATTGACGATTACAGCAGGATAGAGGTCGCCAAGGGCGCTTTGGTGATAGCGGCGGACAGCGGCTACAGGCATTGCAAGGAGCTGGGGATCGTTCCCGACAGAATGATAGGCGATTTTGACAGCATAGGCGACGACTGTCTGCCTGAGGACACGGATATTGAGGTAATATCCGTTTCAAAGGAAAAGGACGACACAGACCTGCTTTTAGCGGTTAGGGAGTGCCTTATGGACCACTGCTCCGACATTCGCATTTACGGCGGGGACGGCGGCAGAATGGGTCACACCATAGCCAATGTGCAGATCCTGCGCTCCATTGCACGGTTCGGCTGCAAGGGAAAGATCTACGGAAACGGCTTTGAAATGGTTTTCGGAACTAAGGGAATGCATAATTTTTACAATTACGGCTACAGGTATGTTTCCATTCTTGCTATGAGCAACAATGCGGATATTGAGGTGAGGGGGCTGAAATACACAGGGGTCGACGGGCATATTTCTCTTTCCTCGGATTATCCAAAGGGGGTAAGCAACGAATTTGCGGACAGCAGTTGCTCGATTGAGGTAATAAGCGGCGAAGTGCTGATAATTCTGGAATATTGAAATTAATTAATAATTAATTTAATAATGTATGGCGAGGCTTATGAAAAAACAAGGTAACGAATAAAAGCTTTGTGAGAATGACGACAGTTAGGTATTTAACGACAGCAATGGCAAGAGGCAGGAAATTTTTCCTGCCTCCTGTTTTTTTGATCGGTATGAAGCGTTCGCTTACTGCTTCTTTAAATCGACGCAGACTACCGTCATTTCTCCCTTTTTGTTGTAGAATTTGGAGGAAATGGTCTTGCAGCTGCTGCCTGTGGCATTGGATATGTACCAGCCCGAAATAAATGGGTCTTCTATCTGTTCCTTTATGGCATAGAAATAGTTCTTGATGTCGTGGTTCACGCCGATTGGGGCGGGGTGGAAGCCCTCTTCGATATGGGTGTCGGGACTCATAACGGTGCTTGTTATCTGAAAGCCCTTGCTGTCTATCAGAAAGGCGCATTCTATCTCAGGGTGCTCTGCCACATAAGCCTCCAGCTCCTTGTTGTAGTCGCTGCCGTCCATGCAGGCAAGGCGGTTCACAAGCTCGTAGATTATCCGCTTGTAGCTTTCGATCTTCATATTTATTACAGTAGGATTTTTCTTTGTGGATATGTTCAGCTTCTGTGCTGCCTGCTCCACACGCAGCCTTGCCTCGTTGGTGAAAAGGTAGTTGAACTGCTCGGGGCGCTGGAAATAATACCCCTGGAAATAGTCAACGCCCAAAATCATACAGGTGATGACCTCGTCCACAGTCTCGACCCCCTCGGCAACGGTCATTGCGCCTATTCGCTTGGCTGTGCCGATAATTGAGCGGAACACCTCACGGTTGTAGTTGTTGTTTTCTATCCCCGCCACAATGGCACGGTCGATCTTGATAATGTCGGGATTTACCATCATTATGCGGTTTAAGGTGTCAAGTCCCTCGCTTACGTTGTCAAGGGCGATAAGAAAGCCCTTGGAGCGGTAGAAGTCTACGAACATCATCAGATTATACGCGTCCTTTACCCGTGATTCGTTAAGCTCTATAACCACATTCTGGGGGGACAGGTGATTTTCCGAGGCGTTTTTCAGAATCTCTCCCGTGCCCGAGGTTATGGTGTTCAGCACGGATGTTTCAAAATTCAGAAAAAGAGTGGGGGCGCTGCTTTCTGCGGAAAAGGCACGCATTGCCTTTTCACGGCAGACTCTGTCAAGGCTCAGAGCGCAACCGTCCTTCTGAGCCTGCTGAAACATAATTGTGGGGGGGATATGCTCCCCGTGATAAATGCCTCTGGCAAGGGCTTCAAGGCCTATGTACTTTTTGGTGTTAAGGGAATAGATAGGCTGAAACTCCACTATTATATCCTTTTTTTCGATTATCTCATGAACAAGCTCGGTTGTTACCTTCACGGCTAAATCTCCAATCAAAATTAGTTAAAAAACTTACGCTCTGTAAGTGCATAGTATGCTTAACGGAAGAAGATAAATGCTACTTTATCATCGGTTTTTCCGAAAACAGGCTGTTTATAAGGGGGTCATCCGGCGCAAGGCGCTTGCAGATACGGTTATATTGCCTGTACATCTGCTGTGTGCGGTTTTCGATAAAGCAATAATACATAAGGTAGGAGAACACCAGTACAAGCAGGATAACGTTCACAGCCATTATGGCACGCAGCCCCGATATGAAGAATATCCCCAGTCCCAAAAACAGCAGCAGACAGCACATTACCGTTACGATAAGGTGGACTATCCGCTCATGCTGGATAAAGCCTATTTGCACCAGATGTTCTCTTTTCAGGGTCTCAAAGTCGGTGTCGTCCTTTTCTATGGCGGCGTCCACCGCTTTCATATATGCTTTTATGTAATTGCCCATATTTGTCCCGCCTTTCCCGTATATGAATTTTAGGGCACATATTAATTTTATAAATTTTATCGTTTAAATATGAACTTTATATTTCTCCGAATTTTCTCTTATTTCCATTATAACACACTTTTAAGTAAATTTCAATAAAATTTCGCAAATTTTTCCGAAAAATTTATGATTTTTTACATTTTGTTATAACGATTTAGTGTATTAAAGAGCTGTAAGAGCGGATTTTATGGAAATTATATGAAAACTTACTTGGAATTTTATATAATGTAAACAAAAAGAATTTGAGAAGATATTGTAAAAATGCTTGCATTATCCGACAAAATATGTTATACTATAGCATATATGAGTATGTATGAAATAAATATATTGTATGCAATACATACATTATATGCAGAAAGCGAGTATTTTCCGCTGCTTGCGGCGGGGGTGCCGCAAAGAAGAGAAAGGAAATAAAAATATGTCAAGATTTGTTGACCGGATAATTCTGGTGCTTAAAGGGGTTTGCGTGGGGATCGCCGACGCTGTGCCGGGGGTAAGCGGCGGAACTATTGCTTTTATTCTGAAAATTTACGATCGGCTGCTGGATGCAATTGACCTGAACCCGAAGAAGCTTATAAAAAATCTTCCCTTTCTTATTCCTTTGGGTATAGGAATCGTGGCGGGGGTTTTCTGCGCTTCAAAGGTGCTGGGGTATTTGTTTGAGAATCACAATGTGCCCACGCAGATGTTTTTTATGGGGATCATAATCGGTTCAATGCCTGCCATATACAAGGAATGCCGCTCGGCTGGGAAGTTCAGGCCCATGCACATAATTCCCTTTGTCATTGCATTGGCGGGTATAGTGCTGTTCAACTCTCTGAAAGAGGGAAGCGCCGAGGCGGGGGACAGTCCTGTTGCCATAATCCTTATGACAATTGCGGCGGCGGCGGCAATGATAATGCCCGGGCTTAGCGGTGCGCTGGTGCTGAAAATTCTCGGGGGATATGAGGGGGCTATCACTGCAGTGAGCAATCTGGATATTGTGACATTATTGTATTACGCCATAGGCGCTGCTATCGGTTTGCTTGCGGCTGCCAAGATCATTTCCATATTGCTGGCTAAGTGCAAGACGGGGACTTACTGCGCTATTATGGGACTTATTATCGGGTCATTGCCTGCGATCTATCCGAGGGAATTTTCTTTAAACGGCGAGGGGATAATTGCTGTTGTTATTTTTGTTTTTGGGCTGGCGCTGCCTATAGGAATGGAGCTTCTGGGAAAAAGGCTTGAGAAGCAGAAAAAGCCCGATGAGGCGTGATTATCGTATACGGAAAAATGGCTGTAAATTTTATAAAATTTATTATGCAAAATTATTCGGGCGCAGCGGTTCTGTTGCGCCTGTATTTATAATATATTATAACACAGCGCAATAAAAATGTCCATTAATTAATGATAAATATTTGTTTAAATTTGGATTAATGCAAAATTTTATGTATTTTTGACCGATTAAACTTGATTGTTCAATTGTTTGATTACGTTAGGGCAGCATTTTGAAATTGCTGCCTTACGGCTATGTTAAGCTGTTTTAAGGCATGAAAAAACGATATGTTTTATTTTCAAGGATTCGGGAAACGCTGCCGTTCAACTGTTGGTTGAATAACATCAACCGATAATGTATGGAAAATCGGGGCGGCGGTCAGTATAATTATAATTGAAAAAGAAATTGCACGCTCGTATTTATAAGAGCAGTGCAATGAAAGGAAGCGATATTATGAAAATTGTCATTGACGAGGTTTTAAAAAAACTGCGCAGCCAAAAGGGACTTACACAGGAGGCTTTGGCAGAGAAAATGGGGGTAAGTGTTCAGGCGGTGAGCAAGTGGGAGAACGGACTTTCCTGCCCGGATATCGGGTTGCTGCCGGGAATGGCGGAATTTTTGGGGGTGACGGCAGATTATTTGCTGACGGGGCGTGTTGCATCTGCGGCGAATGTGGCATCTGCTGCATTGGATTTGCCCGATGACGGTGTGCTGCGGGTAGTGCAGGCTGTGGGAAACAGGTTATTGTCGGCAGATGAGGCCAAGGAAGAGATCAAGCTGATCTTTCCGGAGAAGTGCACTGAAGAGCTTCCGCAAAAACTCAATGTGGAGATCCGCTGCGAGTGCACCATTGAGGGGGATATTTACGGTGATCTGAATGCAGGGGGCGGTGTGCAGTGCGGCAATGTGGAGGGAACTGTGAATGCGGGAAACGGCATTGTCTGCGGGAATGTAGGCGGCAGTGCGAATGCGGGGGCCGGCATTGTTTGCGGGAATGTAGGTGAAAATGTGAGTGCGGGGGACGGTGTGAACTGCGTGAATGTGGGGGAAAATGTAAGTGCGGGAGACAGTGTGAACTGCACAAATATAGGCGAAAATGCCTCGGCGGGAGATAGCATAAGGTGTCAGACCATAGGCGGCGATGTTGTCGAATGCCGCGGAAATATCGAATGCAACGAGATAAAGGGAAATGCAAGCTGCGAGGGGGATATAAATTATTACACCGAGAGGGTCGTAAAGGACTGAGACCGATATACCGCCGAACTCCCTTGTCGATTTAAATACAGGCTTTATGTATCGGTATCGGCTGCACGATAATGTTGGGGTATGTATCTTCTGTAAAACGGATAAAAAAACTGCGGCGGCTGCAAGAACATTGCAGCCGCCGGTTTGCATTATAATTAAAGTTTATTCCTCTGTATTTTCGCCGTCCTCATCGGCATTTTCGAAATCATCGTCAGCTTCGTTGCCGCTTTCGCCGTCCTCGTTATCGGCGTTTTCGTCGGAGGCTTCCTCTTCGTCCGATACATTCACCGGGGTAGCCATAGAGGTGGGACCTGCGTTGAAAATTGCGCTCGCATAATTTACCTCGCTTGACCGTACTCCCTTTACCGCCAGTTCTATATCGGAAAATTCGACATAATAGTTAAATACCCTGTCATAACCCTCTTCCGTGTCACTGCAGTAATAGCGGTAGCAATAGACCGAGTCGTTGGAAACGCTGCGGCGGACGTAATAAGGCTTCAGCCCCAGGGTTTTGTTGACGTTTCTTATGCTCATGCCGTATTCAAGGGAATCCTGTGTGAGCATTTCGGGCATAAGCCGCCCTTTCCAGTTGAGCTTCAGCTGCTTGAAATCATAATATTCAACGGCGGTGATAATATCCTCTCCGTCGACTGTGAGCATTATCGCCCACTGAGGCTGCTCTGAGCCGTTTACTTTGACGGTATCCTCGGAAATACATATATAGTCAAAATCACAAATGCTGTTAATAAGTCCGTTGGAGCTTTTTTCGGTAAATTCCATTCCTGTTTCCGAGACGGCATAGGGGACGTTTCTGCCCAAAGGAATGCTCTGTGCAGCGGACAAGCCCTTGCTTTGTCCGATAAGGTGGGAAATTACCACTACCAGCACTACCACCGCAATAACTCCGATACCGATAAATATTGCCTTTACTTTGGCGGCTCTTTTCTCCCTCTCCTCGGGTGTAAGT
>CAMWIR010000082.1 GCA_947174365.1 uncultured Ruminococcus sp.
AAAGGGATTCTGACCGTTTCCCGTTAGGGTGTAGGTGAAAAGTCCTTTTTGGGAAATAACTCCCGAGCCGATAAAACGTGTGCTGTAATTGCAGTCGGGCGTAAAGGCAAGGAGATTTTCCGATTCCACCGAAACGACCTCGCCCATAGCCAGCTTATACACGACCACGTGCTGACCGTAGTTTGCGTAATATGTAACGGAGTTTCCCGACATGGTTACTTTCATTAGAGGCAGATTTTCTCCCGTAACACGGCGGACGAGAGAGCCGAGCAGCGCCTCGCCTAAATTATTCTGAGGGCCTAAAAGCATTTTTTCAAAGCTGTAGTTCCTGCCGCCTGCGCTCTCGCCGCCTATAAACGCTCCCGCTTTGGCGAAAAGAACGTCGTTTCCCGTACAGGTGACCTTTAATGTAAGCTCGTTTAAAATTTCAAAATTAAGCATTTTAATTTTCATCTCCTAAAAATATTTTGAGACGGATCTTTCTATTGCAGCTCCACTCCGTAAAGCTTGCAAAGCTCGTCCAGTTCGCCCGCAATGCCGTTTCCTACGGCGTTGAATTTCCACACGCCTTTGTGGTTATAGACTTCGCCTATCATCATGGAAAGCACTGTGGGATAGTATTCGCTCATTTTAAAGCTGACGATCTCCTTCTTGGACGAATTATCCAGGATACGTATGTATGCGTCGCTTATCATGCTGAAATTCAGGCGCTTCGCCGCTGCCTCGTAAATTGTAAGGACGAATACTATCTTTTTGACCCGCGGGTCGATATTTGGCAGGCTGACTGTCATTTCCTGCCTGTCCTCGCGGGAGGTTTGGGAAAAATGCACGCTTTTGTCGGGACTGTCGGGCTGGCTGTAGAATACGAACCAGCTGTCGCCTATGACCTTTTCCCGTTCGTCCAGCATAAATGCGGAAACGTCTATATCGCAGGCGGGGTTGTTTACATTCCAGCCGATACGGACATCCAGCACCGACGGGTTTTCCGAGGAAACAGGCACTTTCTGTCCCTTTTGAATGGGATTTAAAAGGGCGGGTATCTGCATTTTTACAGGCTGCGGATTTGCTGCCTGCGGGGGAGGAGTCGGCTGCGCCGTTTGAGGCTGCTGCACCGGGCGGGGAGGCGGCTGTGTTTGTGAAGTTCTGGGTTGGCTGTTTACAGGGCTTTGGCTGCCTCGGTTCACGGTATTTTTATTTATGGTTTCCACATTGCCGCTGTGGAAAACTGTGGTGGTGGTTCTGTTGATGTTCCCCAAGGACTCGGAGGATATCGGGGAACTGATTCTGCATGGGATATCGAGCATAAAATTCACTCCTTTCAATTGGAATATTTTTCGATTGATTTGATGTTATGACGTTATTTTGATTATATCACATCTTTCGGAAAATGTCAAATAATATCCGAATACAGAAAAATCCCCCGAAAAATTCGGGGGACGTTCTGTATGATATGATGAATCGGACGTTTATCAGTTGTTGATAAGCTTGTCCTCGCTGCTCCAGCTGTAGAGTTTGCGAACTTCCTCGCCTACAACCTCGGCAGGGTGTTCTGCTGCAAGCTTTCTCATAGCCTTGAAGTGAACCTGTTTGCCCGCAGGAGACATATCAACCAGGAACTGCTTTGCAAAGCTGCCGTCCTGAATATCGGCAAGAACCTTCTTCATAGCCTTCTTGGTTTCCTCGGTGATGATCTTGGGACCTGTTACATAGTCGCCGTACTCGGCAGTGTTGGAGACGGAATATCTCATGCCTGCAAAGCCGGACTGATAGATAAGGTCAACAATGAGCTTCACTTCGTGAACGCACTCAAAGTAAGCGTTTCTGGGATCGTAGCCTGCCTCAACAAGGGTATCGAAGCCTGCCTGCATAAGGGCGCATATGCCGCCGCAGAGAACTGCCTGCTCGCCGAAGAGGTCGGTCTCGGTCTCGGTTCTGAAAGTGGTCTCGAGAACGCCTGCTCTTGCGCCGCCGATACCGAGGGCATATGCAAGACCGATATCCTGTGCGTCGCCTGTAGCGTCCTGCTCAACAGCGATAAGGCAGGGAACACCCTTGCCCTCCTGGTACTCGCTTCTTACGGTATGGCCGGGGCCCTTGGGAGCTATCATAATGATATTTACATCCTTGGGGGGAACTATGCAGCCGAAGTGGATGTTAAAGCCGTGAGCAAAAGCAAGGGTCTTGCCTGCGGTGAGGTAGGGAGCGATGTCTGATTCGTAAACATCAACCTGCTTCTCATCGGGAATAAGGATCATAACAATGTCGCCTGCCTTGGCAGCTTCGCTTACGGAAAGAACCTTGAGACCCTGGGACTCTGCCTTAGCCTTGCTCTTTGAACCCTCGTAAAGACCTACAACAACGTTTACGCCGCTGTCTTTAAGGTTAAGAGCGTGAGCGTGACCCTGGGAGCCGTAGCCGATAATTGCAACGGTCTTGCCGTCAAGTCTGCCGAGATCGCAGTCGGACTGATAGAAAATTTTAGCCATTTTGAAATTCCTCCTAAAGAATTTAATTATGAAAGATTATATTTCAGGGCTTATGCCCCAAAAAAGCTTATTTAATTGTGGCGCTGCCCTTCTGGATAGCGATAACGCCTGTGCGGACGATCTCCTTTATGCCGTAACCCTCCAGAAGGTCGTGCATTCTGTGGAGATGAACGGGGGAGTCGCATATTTCCACGGTAAGGGTATTGGTGGTCATGTCAATTATTTTTGCGTTCATGATCTCGCATATGGTCATGATCTCGCTGCGCTGGTTGGGGGCGGCGCTCACCTTTATGAGCTGAAGCTCTCTTGTCAGCAGTTCATCCGGGGAAAAGGTGCGGACTTTGACGGTATCCACCAGTTTATTCAGCTGCTTTTCCAGCTGCTGGGCGGTGTGCTCGTCTCCGTCGGCAACTATGGTTATTCTTGAAAGAGTAGGGTCGTTGGTTTCACCCACTGCCAGACTGTCGATATTAAAGCCTCTGCGGGAGAAAAGCCCCGAGACCCTTGACAGCACTCCTGCGTGGTTTTCCACCAGTACGGAAATAGTATGCTTCATATGTAAAACTCCTTTATTTTATAGTAAGGCTGTAAGCTTTGCTGCTTAAGCACAGCGGGAGTCTGCGGCGGCGCACCGCTTACAGTGTTGATTCCAGTTTATAAACATTGCATTCAAGCAGATAGGGCTTGTCCGAGGCGGCAAGCTTTTCTATCTTCTCTTCCGCCTCCGCCATGGTGGTAACTCTGTCCGATTCTATGCCGTAGGCCTTTGCCAACGCTACAAAATCGGGACTGCCGTCCAGTGCAACAGCTATCTGGCGGTCGCCGTATCCGTTGGTCTGAAGCTCCCTTACCATGCCGAGCTTGTTGTTGCGCATGATTATTATTTTTACCGCAATTTTTTCCTGCATTATAGTGGCAAGCTCCATCATCTGCATCTGGAATGAGCCGTCACCGCATACTGCAACGACCTCCCGCTCGGGGGCTGCCATTTTTGCACCCACAGCGCAGGGAACGGAGTAGCCCATTGTGCCCATGCCGCCTGTGGTGAGGAATCTGCCGCTTTCCTTAAAGGCGTAGTTGTTGCAGCACCATATTTGATTCTGACCTACATCTGCCACGCATATTGTATCTGCGGGCATTCTGTCGGAAAGCTTCCGCAAGAATGCCTTGGGGTTGATAAACCCTTCTGTTTCTTCATTTATGGCAATGTCGTTCTTGATAGCCCGAACCTCGTTCAGCCATTCGCTTCTGTCCCTTTCGGTTATCTTTTCGGACATTTCCGCAAGAATGGATTTGCAGTCGCCTACCAATGGGATGTCCACGGGGATATTTTTACCTATCTCCGCAGGGTCAATATCAATATGGATTATCTGCTTGCTCTGGCTTAAAAATGAGGGGGAACGCACAGCCCTGTCGCCCACTCTTGCGCCTATGAGTATCATGGTGTCGCATTCGTTTACGGCACGGTTTGCGGATTTTACCCCGTGCATACCCAGCATTCCGAGATATATAGGGTGATCCGAGGGGAACAGGCTAAGCCCCATCATTGTGGAAACGGCGGGAACTCCCGATTTTTCCGCAAATTTTAAAAGCTCATCCTTGGCGTCCGCTAAAAATACGCCGCCTCCTGCACAGATAAGGGGCTTTTCGGAGGCCTCTATCGCCTCGCATATCTTCTTTATCTGAACGGGGTTGCCCTTTACCGTTGGCTTGTAGGTGCGCATTTTAACTTCCTCGGGATAGGAAAAATCTATCATCTCATTCTGAACGTCCACAGGCACGTCGATAAGCACAGGGCCTTTTCTGCCTGTGCCTGCCAAATAAAATGCCTCTCTGAAAATTTCGGGCAGACGCTTTGCGTCCTTTATAAGATAGCTGTACTTGACAAAAGGCTCGGCAGCCCCGGTAATATCCACTTCCTGGAAAACATCACAGCCGATCTGATCTGTGGAGACCTGCCCTGTAATGCAGATAAGGGGTATGCTGTCGGCATAGGCGGTGGCAATGGCTGTAAGCAGGTTTGTAGCCCCCGGACCCGAAGTGGCTATGCATACGGCGGGCTTTCCCGTTATTCTTGCAGCACCGCTGGCTGCATGGCCTGCGTTTGCCTCATGGCGAACAAGAACGTGTTTTATATCCGAACTGTAAAGCTCGTCATAAAAAGGACAAATCGCCGCACCGGGGTAGCCGAAGACGACCTTGATACCCTCCTTTTCAAGACATCTTACCATAGCTTTTGCAGCACGTATCATTCCTTTTCACGACCTTTCAAATATATTTGCAGTTTTGTGATCTTTAATATAAAAAAACTGCGTACATATATTATTATAATACAATCCGAGTTTTTCGTCAAGCGGTATTTTAAATAAAATTTGGTAAATATGGGATTTAACAAAAAATTCACATATTATCCTGTAAATGCTGATATAATTAAATTACACGAGTTGTTATTTTGACGTTTTTTTCAAAAAAATATATCTTTATTCATTCATAAAAACATTGAAAATCTTATATGAATTTTTTGTAAAATTTTATCTGGTTATATATAAAATTATTGAACTATTTAATAAAAGAATAGATTTTAAGGTGTATTATGAAACGATTGCTATTTTTAATTTTTTTGCTTCCGCTTTTTTTAGCGGGCTGCAAGGAAATATCCGAGGATGAGCCTTTGCCTGCATCCGGGGGAGAGATCACAGAAGCAGCCCCGCCATCATATCCCGTAACAGTGGAGCAGCTGATGTTCAGCCGCTCTCCCGAAACTGCTGCCAGCCTTTCTCCTGCGGTCACGGAGATCATCTGCGAAATGGGCTTCGGGGACAAGCTCATTTGCCGCAGCATTTACTGCGATTATCCTGCAGCGGCAACGCTCCTGCCCACGGCGGGCTCTGGGGCAAATCCCGATATAAACGAGCTTATCGCCCTTTCCCCGGAGGTGGTCATTACTCAAAGTCCCCTTGCAAATACGGATCTTTCGCTTCTTAAAAGCGCAGGAATAACTGTACTTACGCTGCCTTCTCCTGCTTCGGCTGAGGAGCTTTACGAAAATTACCGCTCCATCGGGCAAATTTTCGCAGGGGAGACCGA
Source organism: uncultured Ruminococcus sp. (assembly GCA_947174365.1). Lineage (GTDB taxonomy): Bacteria > Bacillota > Clostridia > Oscillospirales > Ruminococcaceae > Huintestinicola. The sequence continues at coordinate 5,574 of CAMWIR010000082.1, forward strand.
GGGCGCAAAAATAGCGGAGGAATGCACTGCCGACCTTGAATCGGCGCTCCGCTCCGCAAAAAATTCCTGTACAGACCTTGTTTTTATTATGGAAGTGACCGAGGGGGGATTTCTTGCCGCTTCAAAGGGCAGCTTTGCGGGGGATTATATTTCACGGTTCGGCTTGAATGCCGCCGCCAACAGCGAGGGTTATCTGCTTACGAGTGAGCAGCTGTTAGCTGCCGATCCACAGGTAATCTTCCTTGCTTATCCTCTTTCCTTGAGTGATATTGACCCCGAAATAACAGGACGGCTTTCTGCATTTTCAAACGGTTTTGTTTACGTTATCGACAGCTCCCTTATGCAGCGGCCTACGTCACGTTTAGCGGGGATAACACGCTCTATTTCCGAGCAGCTGCGGCAGGATATAGGGACAGATGTGTTTACCGAGGGGTATGCGGTCATTGAGGAAACGAATGTTACCGATGAGGAATATACGGAATCAGCCGATTGAGGCAATGAACTCTTCTATTGCCTTGTTTACCGCCTTTGGGTTGTCAATATTTGAATTATGGGCGGCATTGGGGATAGTGACCAAAGGGAAGCCGGTATTTTTCGACCAAGCTTTATTGTAGGCTTTTACCTTGCCTGTTATGTCCTTTTCACCTATTATCAGCAACGTGGGGCAGCTTATCTCCAGGTCGCAGTTATCCTCAAAAAATCCGCCATAGCCTATTCCCATAAGGCGGCAAAGCTCCTTTTTGCCGTAAGGGGCGAGCATTTGCAGCATATTTTCATAGGCAGCCCTTGTTCGGGAAACCTGTTTTGCCATAGCTTTTTTCATAAAATTCATTGGATATAAATATGACATCCATTCGACCTGCCGCAGCCACCATATATCCGATCTTGAATAATAGCCATTGCCGTAGGGAGTGCTGTCAATGGCGACAAAGGCCGAAACTATTTCGGGATAGCGCTTTATAGATGTTAATATTCTACTTATTTCGCATAATGTAAGTTATGCGAAATTAAATAATATGAGAAAAATATAACTCGCTTAAATCATCGGTGCATAGTAGCAATAATACAATCAGACATTTATCGAATTATCCCTTGACTTGTTTAAAAAAATCGGACAGATTGAAAAAATCTGTCCGAAATATGGTGCCGGTAGTCGGGGTCGAACCGACACGGTCGTGAAACCGGCGGATTTTGAGTCCGCTACGTCTGCCAATTCCATCATACCGGCTTATTGGGGAAAAAACTGCACATTTTCGCACCTTTGATGCAACATGCTCAGAAAAAATTATCGGCAATTTCTTACAAAGCATATTTTATCACAAAATTATCAGTTTGTCAAGTCTTTTTTGCAAATATGTTATATATATGAACAAATAGTTTGAATTTGATGTATGTGGCATTATCAAAAATTATTTATTATAAATATTGCTAAAGTTTTCGGTTATGATGATCACTGTACTCCCCTACATTTAATGATTTTGGAATATAACGTATCCGAATTCCAAGAATAATTTTCGGAAAACTTGACAGCTGTGCTAAAAAGGAATATAATTTATTTTAGAGGTGAACCGCAATGGAAACATCACTGCATTACGTGAACCTTGAGGATATGAAAAGAATCAAAAATAACTTAAAGTGCTTTGTTGGGGAGATAAATTATACCGATATTAACTGTGATTACCTTAATAAAGTTGGGAATGTTTTCGGATTTCCCGTATTTGAAGAGCAAAAGGAGCATAGTTGGGATGAGTATAGTGATTGGATGACAGATTTAAGTTGGTACAATGATGAGGAATGGGTGGAAATAACAAATAGCGGGTATAATCTGATTATTTGGGACTGTACTAAAAATTGGTGATATACAAGATTTTGTAAGGCTGATAGAATCATAAAAAGTTATAGTTTTTAAATAGAACATATTACCGAATTAATTTAGAATAAATAATACATCAAATATATAATTTTAATGAATGTAAACTTGTGCATTGGAATTTTAATTCAGCAGTATCGTTTCTATTCCAAAATAATGTAAAAGCCGTAAAAATTAACAAAAAAATCATTGACGACATAGGGAAAATATGATATAATATATAGGTATAAATTGCAAAGCAGGAGGAAGCGGTGTTTCCCTATGGATAAAAAGGGCAGGCTTATTGTTATTGACGGATTGGACGGCTGCGGCAAGACCACACAGCATGAAAGACTTCTGGATATACTGACGGAAAAAGGACTGAATGTCCGAGGCATTAGTTTTCCCGATTATGACAAACCCTCGGCGGCCTTGGTGAAGATGTATCTGGGAGGAGAGTTTTCCGAAAATGCTGCCGATGTAAACGCTTATGCTGCTTCCTGCTTTTATGCGGCAGACCGATATGCAAGCTTTAAGCTTTACTGGGAAAAGGATTATAGTGACGGGGGCGTGATTCTTGCAAGCAGGTACGTTTCATCAAATGCGGTCCATCAATGCCCGAAGCTGCCCGAGGGAGAATGGGATGAGTTCCTGCGGTGGCTGGATGACTTTGAATATGAACGATTGGCACTCCCCCGCCCGGATAAAATAATTTTCCTTGACATTACCCCCGAGCTTTCCGCAAAACGGCTTAGCGGACGTTATAATGGGGACGAGAGCAAAAAGGACATTCATGAAAGCAACATGGATTATATGCGCTGCTGCCGCAAGGCTGCTCTGTATGCGGCACAAAGGCAATCATGGTCGGTGGTGAGCTGCTCAGATAAGGACGGCAGAGAAAAGACTCCCGAGGAAATTACAAAAGAACTTCTTGGAATTATCAGCGAGGTTATATAATGCTTGAATTTAAGGTGGCAGAGCTTGCCGACAAGGCTGAAATTGACAAACGTCTGGCGTATTCGGATTTCAGAGGCTGCGAGTACTGCTTTGCAAACAATCTTGCCTGGCGGCGTATGTACGGCACTAAAATTACGATTTGGAATGATTTTTACATTTCCTGTTCGGGGCTTGACAAGGGGAAACCCTATTTTACCTTTCCTGCGGGAAGGGGTGATTACAGAGAGATTTTCGGGGAGATGAAAAAGATTTCCGAAAGCTTTGGCGTTCCCCTTACGGTAGGATCGGTGACAACGGAACAACTGCCTATGCTAAAGGAGCTCTTCGGTGAATATTCCTTTGAGATTTCCTGCGATGAGGGTGGCTGGGATTATATTTACAACCGGGATGACCTGGCAGAGCTTGCGGGGAAAAAATATCACGCTAAGCGTAATCACTTAAAAAAGCTTCCCGAGGACTGTGTGTATAGCATGCTTACGGAAAAGGACTTTGACGACTGCATTACCTATGCGGCGGCAGGTTACAGCCGTGACAGTGGGTATGATGATTTTTCAAAGGTTTGCGAGCAGTTTGCCATAAACACTTATTTTGAGAATTTTGACGAACTGGGTCTGACAGGAGGCGTTCTGCGGCAGGGCGGGCGGCTTATCGCCTTTACTGTGGGCGAACGGATAAACAGCGACACTATGGGAGTCCACATTGAAAAAGCGGAGTCTGATATTGCGGGGGCTTATCCTGCAATAAACAATTTCTTTGCAAAAAGCGTGCCGCATGATCTGAGGTACATTAATCGTGAAGAGGATCTGGGGATAGAGGGACTGCGAAAAGCAAAAAGGTCCTATCATCCTGCGTTTCTTTTGGAAAAATACACGGTTTGTTTTAAGTAAAATTTGAGGGAGGACAGCTGTTTTCCCTTAATGAATTTGTCGGACGACTGAGAAAAAGACGGAATTAATTCGAAAAAATATGAAAGGAATTGATTAGTTATGGTATACGTTTTTCTTGCGGACGGATTTGAGGAAACAGAGGCTGTTGCGCCTATTGACCTGCTTCGCCGCAGCGGCTGCGAGGTTGTTACGGTGGGAGTTACCGGAAAAACGGTGACAAGCTCACACAATATCCCCATGATATGCGACATTGAACTGAAAGATACTGTTTACGAGGGCTTGGAGATGATAGTATTGCCCGGAGGCAAGATCGGCGTAGACCACATTATTGCCAGCAAGCGTGTGGGTGAGATGGTCGATTACTGCGTGGAAAAAGGTTTATTTGTGGGAGCGATATGTGCTGCACCCTCTGTGCCGGGACTCAAAGGACTTCTGGACGGCAAAAAAGCCGTTTGCTACCCGGGATTTGAAGTAAAGCTGCATGGGGCTTTGATTCAGGATGTGCCTGCGGTAAGAGACGGAATATTCATCACAGGCAGAAGCGCAGGTGCTTCGCTGGAATTTTCCTATGAGCTTATTACAGCGTTAAAAGGCGAGGAAAAAGCTAAGGAAGTGGCGGGAAGCATTGTATGGGATATTTGAACGGAGATGATCCCGCGTCCGTGGGAGTAACGGACATAAGGGAATATAAAAAGGAGCTTCGGGCAAAGTACAGAAAAATACGCACGGATATGTCCCATGATGACAAGGCTGACAGGGACAGGAGAATACTGGAGCGAATACTTGCCTCGGGGCAGTATGAAAGTGCACAGATAATAATGACCTATGTTTCCACGGATATTGAGGTGGACACGAGAGAACTTATAAAGGAATCCATTGCCCAAAAAAAGCGAGTGGCAGTCCCCCGCTGTGTTGACGGCACGAGGGATATGGATTTTTACTTTATAAAAAGCCTTGACGACTTGGAAAAGGGCACATTCGGAGTACTGGAGCCTGTTCCGGAAAAATGCGTCAAGGCATATGCCTTTGAAACTGCTTTATGCATTATCCCGGGTCTGGGATTTGATATGTACGGATACAGGCTTGGTTACGGAAAGGGTTATTATGACAGGTTTTTATCGGCTCATCCCAAGCTTTTCAAAATGGGGATATGCTACTGCGCCTGCACCTGCAACAAGCTTATTCACGGACGGTTTGATATTGGGGCGGATATGTTGGTGACGGAAAAATATTTAAGAAAAATAACATGAAGGGCAGATGATAAAATGGATGACAATAAAATGAGACCCGATGATGAAAGTAATTCCGACCTTGTTTTTTCGGAGGGAAGCGGTTTCTTTCCTCAAGGAGATATAAATGAGGAAGACGATTTCGACCATGAGGAAAACTCGAAAGAAATAGTTATTTTTTCGGCAGAGGATGAGGAGGAAATACTTGATATTTCAAGCTCCGATACCTCAAGTTCCGAAAATTTCAATGATGAAAGCAGCGATAAAGATGCTGATAGTGCCAATATCTCCGATAACTCTGTTGAGGAAGAATTGACGGAAAATCCAATTGCTGTCGGTGATAATGATGACGATTATGAAAGCTATGAAGAATACGACGAGGATCAAGAATATGATGATGATGAAGAGGAATCCGAGGAAAAGCGTGCGGAGCGGCTTCGGCTGAAAGAAGAACGCAACCGAAAGAAGCGCCGCAAGCGTTCCCACGGGAGGCTTATTTTTGCTCTGGTAATGGTGACTCTGGTTATTTCGGTGGCGGTATTCAGCGCAGTGGGAGTCATAGGAATTGCAAAAGAGATGCTGGGGCTTAGCAGAGAGGACACGGAATTTACGGTGGAAATTCCCGAAAATTCGGGAACGGAGGCTATTGCCAATCTGCTTGAACATGAGGGAATAATAGAAAATCCGACGCTGTTTCGTGTTATTTCCAAGATGAAAGGGGCGGACGGAACATATATAGCGGGGGTGCATAAGGTAAACCCTAACATGACCTACGGCGATCTTATCGAGGAACTTCAGCGGGAGGCGCTGAATCCGAGAGAATTTGTTACCCTTACATTTCCAGAGGGTATCAGACTGGACGACGCTGCGGCAAAGCTGGAAGAAGCAGGAGTATGCAAGGCGGACGAATTTATAAGGACGATAAATTCAGCCGAGTTCGGCTTTAATTTTGAAAGCAGGGTAAAGAGCAGCGCTAAGAAATATTACAAGATGGAGGGGTATTTCTTCCCTGATACATATGAATTTTACATTGATGAGGATCCCTTGAATGTGGTCAAGAAGATTTTCAGAAACTTTGATTACAGGGTGACTCCCGATTATTACGGACGTATGGAGGATATGGACATGACCTTGGAGGAGGTTATGACGCTTGCTTCCATTGTACAGAGAGAGGCTTCAAAGCCCCGTGATATGAAAATGGTGGCCTCAGTTTTCCACAACAGGCTGAATGATCCCGACACATTCCCGCTTTTGCAGTCCGACCCTACCTCGGGTTATGCAAGAGATGTGGTGGCAGCAGGGTTGGAGGTTTATTCACAATCTATCTGCGATGCATACGACACATACAAGGGCAGCGGCTTGCCTCCCGGACCTATTTGCAGCCCCGGACTTGACGCAATTGAAGCGGTGCTTTATCCCGGGGAATCGGACTATTATTTCTTCTGCTCAAATTTGCAGACGGGAGAATTCTATTTTGCGGAAACTCTTGCCGAACATGAACAGAATCTGGTAACGGCTGGATTGAGATAACGTTCGATCGAATATCCGAAAAAAATCAAAAAAATCACAACGGTACAAATGTACAGAGAATATATAGCGTTAATGAAAAGCTAAGACGTAAAAAAGTTTTACCGGGGGCGGGCATTTCCCGATACGGAAAGGTGAAAATTATGCTATACGAAAATTTGGAAATACTTGCCCCTGCCGGTGACCGTGAGCGGCTGGAAGCGGCGGTGGATTTTGGAGCGGACGCTGTTTATCTGGCTGGAAATATTTTCGGAATGCGTGCAGGTCCAAAAAATTTTGATGAAAAGGATTTGGAGGGTGCTGTGGAGTACGCCCATAAAAAAGGGGTAAAGATTCATCTTGCCTGCAACACACTGCCGAGAAATAACGAGATCGCCGAGTTTGAGGGGTTTATCCGCCATGCGGATGAATGCGACGTGGACGCTGTTATTATAGCTGATATGGGGATTATGGGACTTTGCAAAAAATATGCGCCCCGTCTGCCTGTCCATATGTCTACTCAGACAGGAATTGTTAATTATGCAGCGGCGGAGCAGCTTTACAATATGGGGGCAAGTCGGGTTGTACTGGCAAGAGAGCTGAGTCTTGCGGAAATTCGGGAGATACGGGAAAAGACTCCGAAGGAACTTGAACTTGAATGCTTTGTACATGGGGCTATGTGCGTTTCCTTTTCGGGACGGTGCTTGTTAAGTCAGTATCTTACCGGGCGCGATCCGAACAGGGGGCAATGCGCTCAACCATGCAGATGGAAATACAGCCTTATGGAAGAAACCCGACCTGGACAGTACTTCCCTATAGATGAAGATGAGAGCGGAGCATATATTTTCAATGCAAAGGATATGTGCATGATAGACCATTTGGACAAACTGGCGGCAGCGGGAGTTACGTCCTTTAAAATTGAGGGGCGGGCAAAGTCTGCCTATTATGTTTCGGTTATTACGAATGCTTACAGGCAGGCGGCAGATCATTTGCGTGAAGATCCCGATAATTACAAATTGCCCGAAAGTATTCGTGAAGAAGTTTTTAAGGTTAGTCACAGAGACTATTGCACAGGATTTTATTTTACATCTCCTTCTGATCCGAATGCGGCGGTACAGACTTATGACAATGGAGGATATATACGGGAATGGGACGTTTGCGCTGTGGTTACGGAATGCACGAATGAACGAATATATGCGGAACAGAGAAACAAATTTTTTGAGGGCGATGAGGTTGAAATTCTTGCTCCCCTATCATCTCCTGAAAAGATCCGAGCCATAAAAATGCTTGATGAAGAGGGA
>CAMWIR010000083.1 GCA_947174365.1 uncultured Ruminococcus sp.
ATGTAGTATAATTAAAGCATTATAAATGTTGAATTACGGAGGATCGTTTTATGAATATCGAGCATACATATTTCGAGTGGAGCGAGGATTATTCTATCGGCGTTAAGGTCATTGACGACGCTCACAGGCAGCTTTTTGCAATAGTCAGCCGCATTATAAGGAATTTTGTGGACGGTAATTATGTAAGGAACAAAATGACCTGCATTGAGGCTGTGAAATTTCTCAAGAATTATACGGTAAGGCACTTTGAGGAGGAGGAGGCGTATCAGCTTTCTTCAAATTATCCCGGATATAAGATACACAAGGCGATACATGATAATATGCGTGATGTGGTCGTGCCCGCTCTGGAGGCGGAGATGGTCATAAACGATTATTCCGAGGAATCCGTTGAGCATTTTGTGGGAGTATGCGCAGGGTGGCTGGTGGCTCATGTGCTTATCGAGGATCAGACTATGACGGGTAAGGTGCAGAGCAAGTGGCGCAGGCATGAGAATGATGAGGACACGGGGAGACTGGAGGAAATACTGCGAATTGTTATCAGCGGGCTTTTTCAAACGGCGCCTGTGCTGGTTAGCAGGAAGTATTCGGGACATGAGCTGAAAAAAATATACTGCTGCAATAATGAATTTGAGGCGGATAACGGGGTAGTTTATTCTGTGACGACTGCTGCGGAGGAGACGGTTATCGAAAAGAGCGCTCAAAGGCTTCTGGATTCAAAGGTTCTGGAGCTGGACGAGGTCATGTCGCCAATGGTTTATGAGATATTTCGTGCATTTAATTCGACCGTGATAAAGGCGTTTGTTTCCAACTCACTCAGGGAGATCTCAGGGAATGTGATAAAGAGCAAGGAATTTTATGACAGCTTTGAAAATGTTTACCCCGAATACACTCTTTTATGGCAGACGGCTAACGGGTATCTGGCTTTCTGCATTCGGAAAAAGCCGAAATTCATTAACGGAAATGAAGCGGCGGAGCAATAAATTTTAAGTGGAGATTTTGGAACTTCCTGTCAGATAAAAATGCGGGACTATGCTGTAAAAAAGCTTTTATAAAATCATTGTATTTATTAAGATTCGGAGGAGGTTTTTATGCGTTCGGTGCTTATAATAGGTCTCGGAAGATTCGGAAAACATCTTGCAAAGAGATTTTACGAGCTTGGCAACGAGGTCATGATCGTTGATGACAATGAGGACAACATTCATGAGATGATGCCCTTTGCCTGCAATGCAAAAATTGCGGACTGTACCCGTCCGGACGCGGTGGAAAGTCTGGGACCGGGGAATTTTGACATTTGCTTTGTATGCATGGGCAGCGATTTTCAGTCCAGTCTGGAGATAACCGATCTGCTCAAGGAGATGGGGGCAAAAAAGGTCGTGAGCAAGGCAAGCTCGGAGATCCATGCGAAATTCCTTGCTCGGAACGGGGCGGATAAGGTTGTTTATCCCGAAGCGGATCAGGCGGAGAAAATTGCGGAGATGTACAGCACTTCCGATCATATTTTTGATGTGACCAAGGTTACGGAGGACACGGGAATTTATGAGATACCCATTCTCGGTCACTGGGAGGGGAAAAATCTTCTTGACCTTAATATCCGCAGCAAGCACAGGATAAATATCCTTGCCATAAAGCAGGTTTTTGGCGGACAGGTGAATATTATTCCTCTTCCCGACCCGAAGCATGAATTTGAACGGGGAGATCACATTATCGTTTTCGGAAGGACGGCAGACGTAAACAAATTTTTACGCCGTATAGACGATTAGCGGCGGTGCCGCAGCCAAGCGCTGTGTCAGATTGAGACGCTATGTGTTTTGCTGCCCGGTAACTTTAAAATGCGCAGGTCTGTTGTTTTTATTTTTTGAGGCATAATTTATAAGCCGTATAAAAAATCGGAGGATGTTTATGAGGACGGTAATTCAAAGGGTGAACTTTGCGAGGGTAAGAGTGAACGGAAAGATTGTGGGGGAGATAGGAAAGGGTTTTCTTATACTGGCGGGGTTCGCTCCCGAGGACAGCGAGGAAAGCTGTGCTAAGGCGGCAAAGAAGATCGGGGGACTGCGGATATTTTCCGATGAGAATGACAAGATTAATCTTGCGCTTGGAGATGTGGGCGGAGAGATACTTTGTATATCCCAGTTCACTCTTTATGCGGACTGCGCTCACGGAAACAGACCAAGCTTTACAAATGCTGCCCGCCCGGAAACTGCCGAGCCGTTATATGAGTTCTTCTGCAATGCGTTAAGTGAATACGCTCACACGGAAAGGGGTATTTTCGGGGCGGATATGAAGGTGGAGTTGGAAAATGACGGACCGTTTACGGTAATTACGGAGACTTAAAGGCAGGGAACGGGGGTTTGAAAATTTTGGGGATTAATTCCTGCAAGGGCTTTTGTTTTGCGTGTTCCGGTGTCCGTCGGTTAATAGGTTACAAAACGGTTACAAAAATGGAACTGTGTTTGCAAAAAATTCACAAATTAAGAATGTTTTGTACTTTTATTCTAATATGTATATGGGATTTTTGTTAAAATTAACATTAATTACCCTCTTTAGGATTAAAATTCCGTCATATTTATTACCGAAAAAAGCTTTTATTTTTTGTGAGAATGTGTTATAATAGTATGGCAGAAAAAATAAAGGTAAAAACTCAAAGGGTATTTTTGGCAGATTTCCCGAAATGCTTAAAAAAATAGCGGAGAGATTTGCGGATAAAAAAATGTAAAGGTTCATAATTTGCGAGCCTTTGATTGGGAGAGTTTTTGTATTGGAAAGATTTGTTATAAAAGGCGGACGGAGACTTGAAGGCGAGGTAAGCATAAGCGGGGCTAAAAATGCGGTTGTGGCGATTATCCCTGCGGTTATTTTGGCGGACGGTCCATGTGTGCTTGAAAATATACCTCAGATAAGCGACGTTGCCATTTCTCTGCGTATCCTTTATGAGATGGGCGCAGATGTAAAGCAGCTTGGCAAGGGAGTTTACAGAATAGATGCGACTACTATTACAGACCCTATAGTGCCCTATGAACTGGCGAAGCTGATGAGGGCGTCCTATTATTTTCTGGGGACGCTGCTGGGCAAATTCAAGCGGGCGAGAGTTTCGATGCCCGGGGGTTGCTATCTGGGCGACAGGCCTATTGACCAGCATTTAAAGGCATTTTCCTCTCTGGGGGCCGCCTGCACGCTGGAAAACGGAATGATAGATATTTATGCGGATTCCCTGATAGGGTCGCAGATATATTTTGATAAAATCACGGTGGGGGCTACGATAAACGCTATTTTAGCGGCGGTAAAGGCAACGGGTCTGACGGTGATCGAAAATGCCGCAAAGGAGCCGCACATAGTTGATTTGGCGAATTTCCTGAACTCAATGGGCGCTGATATCATGGGTGCGGGAACGGATGTTATAAAAATAAGAGGCGTTCGTCACCTGAAGGGGACGGAGTATGCTGTTATACCCGATCAGATCGAGGCGGGGACATATATGGTGGCTGCTGCTGCCACAAGGGGAAATGTGCTGGTCAAGAATGTTATTCCGAAGCACTTGGAGTCGATCACGGCAAGGCTGTCAAAGATCGGGGTCAATGTGGAGGAATTTGACGACAGTGTGAGGATCTCGGTAGACGGACCTTTGGTAAAGACAAGCGTCAAGACAATGCCTCATCCGGGGTTTCCCACAGATATGCAGCCGCAGATATCAGCGCTTTTGTGTTTGGCGGAGGGGACAAGCATTGTGACGGAGGAGATATTCAATAACCGTTTCCGCTATGTGGATCAGCTGCGGCGTATGGGGGCGGATATTTCCGTTGAGGGGCGTGTTGCTGTAATAGAGGGTGTGGGCAAGCTTATGGGTGCGCCTGTCACTGCACCCGATCTGCGTGCCGGCGCTGCGCTGGTGATTGCGGGACTGGCTGCAAGCGGAATAACGGAGATAGACGACATTTACCACATTGAGCGCGGGTATGAAAATATCGAAAGCAAGCTGCGGGCTTTGGGGGCGGATATTGTGAAAAAATCCGTGCCGGGCAATTCCGTCAGAAAAGTGGCATTATAGAGTCAAGAAATTCAAAGACAGGAAGCAAGAGATTGGTTTGAGTTTTGTATTATAAAATATTTTACCGGAAATGTTTTGGCATTTCCGGTTTTTTACGGTATATCGGAAATGTTCGGCTGCTTTTTTAGTCATGATATTTTTATCTGAAAAATGCATCTTTCCCGGAGGGTTACCTATTAGACATATCGAATTTTGCACTCAACTATTTTAGAACATGAGCATATTCATAACAAACTTGACAAATTTTACAATTTATGATATAATAATATCAAACAAATTTCTTGAAAAACGGGTGATATAAAAATGAGCAGAATTTCCTTTCCGGCAGATGAAAACCACGTAAGAATGGGCGGACGCACCTTTGATGAAAACGGACTCAGGTACATAGATTATACCTGCTCCTTTGTGGAGTTTGAGTTTGAGGGGACGTATGCCGAGGCTGATATTATAAGCGACCTTACTCCCTCCGAAGATATTTTCAGAGGTTGGCTGGTGGTGTTTGTGAATGATGAACAGACCAAACGCTTCAAGGTGGATGAAAAATCGGGTACATATACCCTTTATGAATCGGATGAACCGGGTCGGGTAAAGATACGCATAATGAAGATCTCCGAGGCAGCTTTTTCTAAGATCGCAATTGAGAAAATCACAATTGAGGGAACGCTGCTGCCGCCCCCGAAGCCCCAAAGCGAAAGGCGGATAGAATTTGTGGGGGATTCCATTACCTGCGGCTACGGCATTGAGGGCGTATGGAATGTTGACACATTTTCCACCGAAACGGAAAATCCTTTAAAGGGCTATGCTTACAAAACCGCAAAAAAATGCTCCGCCGAATTCCAGTATGTTTCCTGGAGCGGCATGGGAGTTATTTCCTGCTATGTGGATGAGGACGCCGAAAAGCCTCTGGACGACTGGCTTATGCGGGACATTTATCCCTACAACGACAGCGGTCTGGAAAACACTCTCGGCAGAGAGGGACATGAAAATCATCGGCTTTGGGATTTTTCAAAATATATCCCCCAGGTGGTCGTGTTCAACGACGGCACCAATGACCAATCCTGGACAAAGGATATTCCCGAAAGGCGGGAGGATTTCAAGGCGGCTTATTATGAGATACTTGAAATGATACGGAAGAACAATCCCGAGGCATACATTGTCTGCACCTATGGCGTTATGGGGGACGAACTGGCGGAAGAGGAAATTTCGCTGGTGGAGCGTTTCAAGCGGGAGTATGATGAGAAGATTTGCTTTGTGCGGCTGCCCGTGCAGCTGGAGTCGGACGGTATCGGAGCAGACTGGCACCCCTCGGAGGCCACCCATGAAAAGGTTTCGGATATTTTAGCTAAGAAAATAAATGAAATTTTTGAGGGTATGGGCTTGTAATTTTTATATAACAGATACTATCCGCCGAAAAATTTGCAATCAGGTTTTTCGGCGGGCCTTATTTTAAAATATTATGACGGCTCGGAAAGGAGAAAAAATGAGAAATCCGAATTTTCCGCTTGAACATTACTGTATTGCAAGTCAGCTTGATTACATGATACATCGCCCGGGAGCATTTTTCGGGCGTAAGGAATACAGCTTTAAAGAGGTCATTGCATACTTGAACGGATTTGCGGTCGCACAGAATATTTATTCGGACAAAGATGAAAGAAATTATATATCCCTTGTTAAAGAAGAGTTGGCGAAAAAATATAAATTTGAACCAAACATACATATTTTGGATCTGTTTGATTTGATCTGCGAAAATGACAGCGAAAAGGTCAATTTGCTTTTGGATCTTCTCTGCAAAATTTATAATTATGAACGCAGATTTGAATAAATTTTTTTAAAATGACAAAGGAGGCGTATCGAAATGATCGGAATATACACCTCAAAATTATCCTGCCTTACCGACGGTAAATGGTTCGGGGAATTTGGCTTTAATATTTCATTGAGCCGCAGAAAAATGTTTTTGGGCAACGGCAGAATTAATTCCCATTTTGAAATGGATAAATTCAAAAATAATACCGATTATGATCTGATGTACATTTCCTATTCGGAGGACGGCGAAAATGACTGCTTATCGGTAGGTTTTAACTGCTGTGACATTTCCGTAAGACTGAAAATATATGAAAGCCTTTCACAGAAAAATACTGCTCCCGTTTATCTCCTGGATATCCCCGTATATAAGCCTTATTCGGAGGAGCTTATTAAATTATTTTCGGGTGAACATTTTAATTATTTTGCAGCCGTAAATGCAGATATAAAAAGTCTGCCCGAAGAATTTATTTCGGGAATAATCTACACGGATAATTTTTCTCCCGATGATCTTTTTAAGCCCGTGAGCAGCGATGTTGATTATGTAAATACGGTCATGAAAAATGCGGACATTTTCCTGCTGAAAACGCCTCGGTACGGAGGATATAATTATGTGATTTTTTATTCTGAGGTCCGGAAAGATATTTTGGAAAATTTTCGGAAAATATTTAAAGAGGAGTTATGAGAAATGATTACTCAAAAAGAGCTTGGGTTTCTGTTCTTCTGCTGAGTTACTTTTTATCTTTTTATAAATTCTGTTGCAATTGGGCTGTAAATCTATCTTAACAAAATCCGAGATTACTTTAAATATGGTAATCTCGGATTTTGGCAGGACTTTTTTGTATTTTGATTGTCAAATTACTCCCGCTGAAACATTGTTTCATCAAATTGCATACGTAATATATGCCGTTTGATAGTTATATACTTCGATTATAAAAAAACTGCGCAATGCCCGGGCACTGCGCAGTTTATATATCATTGAATCATGTCGGAAATGTCAGCCTCATTATATTCGCCCAACTCTGCAGGCAGTTCAGATATATCCCTCTCGGGTGGCTGTCTGTCGTCTCTTCTTCTGTCCGACGGGAAATCCACCGTATCTATGACTGTCATATCCGAAAGCCTTACGGAAACCATTCTGCCGCTGCCTATGATTATAAGGTTTTCCCCGTCAACCATAGCCCTTTCAAACTTGAAGCTTTCTTCAATGTCGTTATACTCGATACAGCCCTTTTCCACAAATCCGGTTTCCGGGGCATAAGTAAATACATAATAACGGTTTACAACCCCGAACTCCGTAAGACCTGAAACGGGAACTCCTATTATATGCTCTCTCTCGTCAATGAGCATGGCGTTTTTGTCTTCCAGTGCGGGCGATGTTACATCAGTGACCTCCGCAAAGGTGATCTCACTTATGGATTCGCCCGAATCCGTGTCGTACATTTCCAGCTTCAGCGCCGAGTAGAACCTGCTGCCCTCTCCGCTACCTATGGCCGTAACGCCTACTATGCCGCTGCCGAAGGGGTTAACATAGCTTGCCAGGAATGTCCTTGCATTTTCATTGTCTACAGGCTGTCTGTGGTTAAGGTCAACCACCATGGCGGGTTCTTCGGAATTTGCTTCAAAAAGACTGGCAAAGCTGTCCTCAAAGCGAACACTTGTAATTGAAGTTCCCGGCAGCAAACGATCCGTGCGCATAACCTCTGCAAGACTTTCGTCAAGTGTGTATATATCCGCAGCCGTCACTCCGTTTTCATCACTGCTCCGACAGGCAATACGGAACATTCCGCCCGCCTCCGACATTGATCCGCTGCTTATAAGCTCGCCGTCAAGCACTGTGCTTGCCTTGTAAAGCAGCTGTCCTCCTCCGATTGAGAAAGAAGTCACTGCCGTGTACGCCCTGCCGTCCTTAACTCCCGTGCCCGCAACATAAAGAGTATCGGCGGAACAGTAAGAGTTTGCGCTGCTTCCCAGCACAGCCTTTACCGAAACGCTTCCTCCGCCGTTGCAGTCAACGCAGGAAATAACCGTGTAATCTGTATTGTTAGCGCCCTGAGGTATAGCTATATCCTCAGCTGCCACAAATTTCTTTTCGCCGTCCACATAGTAAGCGGGAACAAAGCTTTCCAGAGAGGCATTTTCACCCAAAGGCGCCGTCCCTCTGTAATTGCTGTAGCCTGTCATCAGATACAGCAAGCCGCTCTCGTCCACTCTTGCAGACGTATATGCGCCATTTTGCTTGTATGTGCGGATAAGCACAGGTCTGCCCGAAGATGTGTCATATATCTCCGCAGCAGCGTTCTTTTCAATACCGTCGGAAGCCTCGCTGACTAACACAAGCGCATTGCCTCTGATATACATCTCAAAAGGCGGGTTATCGCTCGTTATCTCGGATGTGACCGTCATGCTCGCTTTATCCACCACGTACAGCGTACCGCCGCATATGTAGTAGATAGAGGAGTCATCACTCTTCACAATGTCTGCATCGGAAAAATCCGAACGGCTGACGGTTTTTGCGGGTTTTTCTTTATTTGTATTACCCTCAGGAACTTCTGACGCAATGGGCGTTTTGCCCTGCGCCTTGCCCGGATTATCGCCCGATATACCGTCATTCGGCTTCGGGTCATCCTGTCCAACAGTATTTGCTTCCGTCATAACAGGGGAATTATCGCCGGTGATTGCAGTTTCATCGGTAATGATCTCCACACCTTCGCCGTTTTCGGCAACCGAGGGCTTAGAAGAATTGTTGAGATAGATCTCTGTATATATATCATAAAGCTCGTCATAGGACTGAACCTGTACGGCTCTGTAATCTTTCTCGCTTTCCAGTTCCTCAGAGCGCCTGTTGATCTCACTGTATGCGGCAAATCCGCCCGCCAGTGCAGCGAATGCAGCCGCTGCAGCTATGGTACGCATAATTACCGAGCGCTGTGATCTCGAACGATTTGTGGAAACTATCTTTGTTCCCCTTGCAAGACCCGTATCTGTTTCTGTATTAACGGGACTGACAGGACTGTCAGTCATTATTCCTCTGAGCATTTCTTCTATCCGCTCCGGGGAAAGCTCGGGAGGAACTTCGATATCCTCTATCGCCGCTTTTAGCCTCTTGTCAAAACTCATGCTTCCGACCTCCTTTCTTTTGCAGAATTTTCTAAGTAATAAGTTTTTTCAGTTTAGCTTTGGCTCTTGCCGCCTTTGAACGAACGGTGTTTGCGTTCGTACCGAGCATTCTGGCTGTCTCCTCACTGGAATACCCGGAAACTACACTGAGTGCCAGCACGATCTTTTCCTCTTCCTCGAGCTGCGCAAAACCCTCCATTACCTCCAGAGCCTCGAAACTTATCTCCTGTTTAACGTCCTCGAGTCTGGATTCATCCACATCATCGAAATCCTTTTGCAGATTGTTGATCTGAGCGTATTCCTTCCGCTTGTTTTTTATTTTTACGGTAAGGATCTTTGTTATCCACGCTTTAAAGGCTTTCGGTTCTCTGAGATTTTTTATAGAGGTATACGCCTCGAGCACTGTGTCGCTAACCACATCGGAAGCGTCGTGCTGATTGTTCAGGTTCAGTAGAGCGATACGGTACAAGTCCTTGTAAACAAGGGAATAAAGTTCGGCAAACGCTCCTGCATCTCCCGCCTGTGCACGTCTTACAGAGGCGGTAAAATCCAAGCTCATAGTAATCTGATCACCTCGCACCCGCCTTTGCAGCAAAGCGGATTGATAATGACATCGTACCGATTCTATATATTTTTCTCGCTCCATCTGAGCCCTGTCATATATATAGTGGAGATTTTTCTTCAAACTGTTGCAAACATTTTTTACTTTTGGATATACTCACAACAACAGTCGCTTTCCAACATCTTTTTGTGAGCAATTTGCACAATTTTCTATCTCCTCGGCATATATCAAAGATATATTTCAAGGGATTTGCCGATATTTTTTGATATGATAAAACAAACCGGCAATTCATTAAGTAACGCAAAAATACAGTCAAAGGAAAAAATTACCGTAAAAGGAAAATTTTTCCTGAAAAATTAGACCATATATGTATACTCAAAACAGCACATCTAATTTAATTTTACTACAAAAAATAAAATGTGTCAAGTTTTTTGCACAAATCGCCTTGACAAATAAACGTAAATAAATTATGAATAATTTGGTAAACTCCGATAATTCGGGATTTTTAAATTTTTTCGTAATTTACGGTTAACAAAAGGGGCTGTAAAAAAACCATCCCCCAGTAAAAAGACTGCAATCTCCAAAAAAAAGAAGGAGACAGCAGATCCTCATTCAAACGGACAATACGATTCCCTTTGCATTTGCAGCATTTCTCCTTGTGCGGACAGCTGCTGTAATCCTCACACTGATAATATTCCTCCGTTCTTCCGTATTTGTTTCCCCTTACAAGCTTGTTTGCATTTGTGCATACTATCGAGCGTGTGTTCATTTTCGTTTCTTCCTGTTTTATTATTCGGTTCGGGAGCGGTTCGCTTTCCTTAGCCTGTGATTATATTATGCTACGTTATAACGCATATGTCAATAAGCAAACCATACAAAGTTATAACGTGATATTTGTGCATATTTCACGTTGTAACCAAAATAAAAATGGGGTATAATAAAATATGGAGGTGTTATAATGGCAGTATCAAAAGCAAAAATGGCAGCAAATAAAAAACACGATCAGGCACATTTCAAATATCAGTCGGTAAAGCTTAAAATATCGGAATATGAAAAGCTGAAAGAGGCTGTGGAGATATCAAAAGAACCTATGAATGGATTTTTGCGGTCGGCAATTATGGATAAGGTTTCGGATTATATTCCGCTTGATGAGACCGCTCCCGGAGGAAAAAAGCAGGAGGAAAGTGACGAATGAACATAATATATTACCCCGATGAAGAAAGCGTAAAGTCAGCCTCAGAGCAGGACGAGCCGCTGCTAGTGCTTATATCCTTTGACGGTGAAACGATCATAGCAAGTCAGATAGATGAGGCTGTGGAACATCATATATTATTGCTGAAAGCGGGATTTTCCGACAGGGATATAGATAAATATTTCCGCTTGGTGGTTGACCGTTCGGGAGCTGACTGGACTTTCATGTGTCCTACGGATTACAGCAGCATAACACGCAAGGATAAGCGGATAGAGGGCTTTTTCAAGGACGGAATGAGAATAATCCCGCCGGCTTTGGAGCGGCTCGGTTATGATGTGCCCGTAGAGATACCCAAGCGGTACAGGCGGCATTTTGACATAATGAACGAGGAATAGCCGAAGCAGTGGAGTGCGATAATACCGCTCCCGGAGGAAAAAGCAGGAGGGAAGCAGCAAATGAAAAGATACACTATAATCGGCGGTGTGAACGGTGTCGGCAAAAGCAGCCTGACAGGTGTATTAAAAGGCGAATACACCGATCTCGGTATTGTCATTGACACGGATATTCTTACCGCAAAGCTGGGCGGAGATAAGATAGCGGGCGGCAAGGCAGCGGTCAAGATCATCTCCGACTGTTTGAGCAAGGGCGTGAACTTCACGCAGGAAACAACGTTATCGGGAAAAAAGACCTTGCGGACGATCATTTCAGCCCGTGAAAAGAATTATTATATCCGCTTATATTATATTGGCGTAAATTCAGCAGATGAAAGCATAGTGCGTATAAGCAACCGTGTCAGGAAAGGCGGGCATGATATTCCCGCAGAAGATGTCCGGAGGCGGTATGAGAAACGATTTGAGGATTTAGCGAAAATTATTCCTTTTTGTGACGAGGTGCATTTTTACGATAATGAAAACGGATTTATTGATATTGGTGAATACCGAAACGGCAGCGTTATCACTATCGGAGAATATATTCCCGAATGGTTGATCGATTTTAAGAAATATCTGGAGGAAATTCAATGAATGATAGAATAACAGAACTGAAAAACAGGTTAAATTCCTTGCGCCCGTTAAGCAGCGGGGAGCTTCAACGTCTGCGTGAAGAATTTATTATCAATAATACCTATAATTCCAACGCTATTGAGGGTTCAACGCTTACGCTCAGAGAAACGGCGCTTATACTCGGTGAGGGTGTTACGATAGCCGAAAAGCCGCTTAAAGAGCATTTAGAGGCTATTGGGCATAAGGACGCATTTGAATATGTTACCCAGCTTGCCGATACGAAAACAGAGCTTTCGGAACGTGTGATAAAAGAGATCCATTCGCTGGTGCTTATGAACGATCGGGAAAACAGGGGTGTTTACAGAAATGTTCCTGTCATGATAATGGGAGCGGAGCACACGCCGCCCCAGCCGTATTTAGTGCCAAAGCTTATGGAGCAGCTTGTTATTGACTACAACGAAATGCTTTCCGAAAAAAATTTCATAGAGGCTGTATCGGAATTTCATCTAAGATTTGAGGGCATACATCCGTTTATTGACGGAAACGGCAGGACGGGGCGGCTCATACTCAACCTTGAACTGATGAAAGCGGGTTTGCTCCCGGTGAATATAAAGTTCGCCGACAGAATGAAATATTACGGCGCTTTTGATGAATACGCCTCATCTCAAAGCTGCACTGCTTTGACCGAAATGATAGCCAAATACGAATGTGCCGAGCTTGAAAGGTATATTGCTATTATTGAGGGGAATGCGGGATAGGGTATATAACAGGACTATAACTAAACGTTAGGGCGTAACAATTTC
Source organism: uncultured Ruminococcus sp. (assembly GCA_947174365.1). Lineage (GTDB taxonomy): Bacteria > Bacillota > Clostridia > Oscillospirales > Ruminococcaceae > Huintestinicola. Next base: position 12,524 of record CAMWIR010000083.1, read on the forward strand.
GCTTCCGGAACACAGATCAGCCGACAAATAAAAGCAAGCGTGGTAAAAATTGCCATTTTAAAAGGTTTTAAAAGAATTTTTAAAATATGTTTTAAAACAGGTAAAATAAAATTATCGTTATTTAAAAAAATTCAAATAATAAATTAAAATATAAAACTAGTACTTTGTAAACCCTAAATATTTATAATAGGGCAAAGGTGTTTGAGCGTAATTCTGGCGTTTTCTGAAGTAAAATGCCAATCAACGCCTTTCTGAGCGCTGTTTCTTGAAGAAGCCCATGGAGCAAGCAAAGCACGAAGCGTTGACAAATCCGGTATTCTGTTGTTGGCAATGCATTGGCGACCAAGAGCGGAAAGTTCGATTTCTGCAATATCAAGCCAGCTTCCGTGCTTTGGCGTGTAATGAATTTCAAGACGTTCTGCAAGCATTCTTGCATGCTCAGGCGGAAAAGTAGCGTAAAGAGAGGAATATTGTGGGTGTTGGTTCTGAATTATGAAGTTTGAAAATACAAACAAAAAGACACCATGAAAAAAGGCGCAGGAAAACAAG
>CAMWIR010000084.1 GCA_947174365.1 uncultured Ruminococcus sp.
CACAAACAAAGTCTCATTTCATTTATACAGGCAAGTCACAATTACCGACAAATAATCGCTTTTCAAAACTCATTCATATCAACACAAAGCCGCCCCACGGCGTGGTAGAGAGAGCAAAGCCGTTCCACGATGATATGATGAAAAAAGCCATAGCGGCATCTGAGCGACCCATATACGTCCAAAAATCCTTTTCCGAACCCACGGAAAAAATTTATAAAAATTTTTTATGAAAAATGCAAGGAAACGCCCCCAAAATGCTACTATATGTATAAAGACCGATCTTGAAAAAGGAAAAGAGGGGAAAAAATGGAGGACTGCGAAATCATTGAGCTGTATTTTGAGCGTTCCGGTCAGGCAGTGGAGGAGACCGGAAAAAAATACGGCGGCATTATCAGAGCGTGTTTAAAAAATATCCTGTCCGATAAAGAGGACGTTGCCGAGTGCGAAAACGATACCTATATGGGGGCGTGGAGCTCCATTCCCCCTGCCGCCCCCGATAATCTTCGGGCGTATCTGCTGAAGATCGCCCGCAACACCGCCATAAACCGCTGTCGGAATCTGAACGCCCGGAAGCGGGGGCGAAATGCCTCGGTTTCCTTTGACGAGCTGGCAGGCTGTATCTGCGACCCGCAGGCACAGCCCGAGGGCTATGAAACGGAGGAACTGCGTGAGATCATCAATGCTTTCCTGGAAAGCCTGAAGCCCGAAATGCGGCGTGTTTTCCTGCTGCGGTATTGGTACTGCGCTTCTGTTAAAGAGGTGGCAAGCCGCTGCGGCATAACTGTAAGCAAAACGGAATCCATGCTTTTTCGGGCAAGAAATAAGCTGAAAAAATTTTTAAGCGAAAGGGGCGTTAAGATATGAACAGGGACGAGCTTTCAAAAATGCTGGATCTGGTGGACGAGAAATATCTGAATGAAGCTTTGGGAAGCGAGTCTGCCGAGACGGCAACCGTGTCGGCAACAGGGACAGTAAAGATCACAGCGGTAAAACGGCGCAGCATGGGCAGCGGTTTTGCCTGCATTGCGGCGGCTCTGGCTCTGGTGATAGGTTTAACGCTTCTGACAAATCCCACGGAAATTTCCGTTGACGAGAAGCAGGGGGCTGTTACCGACAGCGAGACCGTCACCGATATTATTGAACCGGACGAAACCGAGCCTTACGATTACGGCAAGCTTTTCAGCAGCCCTGTCGACTTGGGAATGAGGGAGTTTAGCTATTATTCCGACGGGGATGAGGTCTACAATTATTTCAGCGATAATGTGAACGGTATATTTCCCGACAGAGCCGCAGCCCTTATAAACGGGCGGTTCAATGCGCAGGTGTCGATTGTTTATGACGGCAGCGGTGAAGTTTCCTCTGCCAATATCAGCCTTATTTCCCCGGACAGTTATTTAAATCAATGTACTGTTGCCATTTCAAAAAGAGGCGGACTGTGGAACGGCTTTTACTATGCCGGAAAAACCGGGCGCCTCGGCAAAACCGTTCAAAGCAGCTACTGCGAAAAAACCGACGGGCTTCATCTTTGGGCATACTGTGAAAATGACGGAACGGATATTGCAATGTATTCTCTGGGCATTGAAAAAGACGAGGCGGCGCTTATCTTCGACAGTTTTATTACAGGAAGTATTTCCCTTGACAAATTTACGTCCGATGAAGCCGTAAGTATGTGGCAGAATATGACTGTTGAACAGGCTGCTGCGCTGCCCGAATTTAAGGGAAAGGTTTGCACGGAGAAAAATCCGGGGGATAAATTTCTTCGCAGCGAAAACATAGTTGTTATGAGGCTGCTTTATAAGGGGGAGGCTTATTCATCTTCGTTCGCTGTTATTTACGATGACAGCGCTGATGTGAACAGGAGTGTATCGGTCGATTACAGCAATAACGGCAAAGTTTCAGCGAATATAACTACAGTGGATATAGAGTCGGTCACTCCCGAAAAAATTACAGAATTGTGCCGCAGCGACGAAGAAACCTTCTGCATTAATGCCGACGGCGTTTATGTGACAGTCAGCGGCGTATACTCGCCCGGATTTCTGAAAGCGCTGACCGATCATCTTAAAGCGGATAGTGACTGAATTTACCAATATTTTCCGAAATTTCGGCATTTTCCATAAATTTTCAAGGGCGATTTCCATAAATTGTCAAAAAATTTTGTGCATTTTTATAGAAAATCACTTGACAAATTCGTCTGAGTGTGTTATACTATATGTAATATATTATATTGGAAAATTGCTGATTGTTGAAGTTGAATTTTTCCTCTCGGTGCACGTTGGGAATGACAAATATATGAGGGTGCAGTCGGATTTTCTTTTTATTGTGAAAAATTATGTAAAGGGAAGATAGCATGATTATTTCTTCGGAAAAGGCTAATAAGAGAGTTCGCAGGATAGTGGATTTCGCGTCCCGCCACCGCTGGGCAAAATATCCCGGTATCGCAGCGGTTTCCGTTGTTTACGGAGCCGACTGGCTGAGGGCTGTGACTGTGGAGACGGGGAATAAAATAAGAGAGTCTATGAACGCCCCTTTCCGTCCCTTGGCAGGGCGTGCGGCGTCGGCTTTTCTGGCGGCTGCCTTTGCGTTTATGGCAGTGCCTGTGGGATTTACCGCAGGGGCTGAGGAAATGGACGGGGCAGATCTGCCTCCCGTGGCGGGTGAATCCGTTTGGGGGAGTGCAAGACAGTCTGCCGACAAGTCTGTTATAAATGACGGTGCGGACAATGGGACTGATGCGGCATATGATGCCGTTCCTACAGCGGAGGAAGCGCCCGAGGCGATAAATGAGATTGCCGACACGGCAGCCGACACTATTGCCGATACGGCAGCCGACACGGCGGACAGTGAAAATACGGCCGAAGAAGCTCCTGCCCGTAAAAGGGTCACAAGGGAAAGAACCCGTCCCAAGCGGCAGTGGATGGCAAGGACTGCCGAGGAGATAGCAGGGAGAGTTACCCTGGAGGGTCTGCCCGAAAAGAACGAGGGCTACGGTATCACTCTTAATGTGGAAAAGCTGGGCAGAGATGTTACAGCCAAGTTCACAAGCCGCAGGGATATGCTGGATGATGTGAGATACTGCTTCGAGTGTTACGACATTCCCACGGATAACCTGTACATAGCCCCTGTGGACGTTACCATATACAGCACCGATGACAGGACGGTTCTTCAGTTCAAGGAGGACAAGAACTGTTCGGCGGATATTACTTTTCCCGTGCCGGAGCAGTTTGACGGGCACACGGATGATCTGAAGGTAGTCCGTTTGGACGACGGCAACCGTATGACCGTTCTGGACTGTGAAATTACCGAAAGCGAAAACGGCAGGACGCTGACCTTTAACACCGAGCATTTTTCGGTGTTTGCCATGATAGCTTATAGGCAATTGCCAAGTGCGGCTTCTCCCGAAGAGCCGGAGGTAACGGAGAATATCGGCAGCGGAGCGCCTGTGACCGCAGGCGGCGTACAGGCAAGTGCGGCAGTAAGCACCACTATTTCTCCCTTTGACGAGGACAAGCGCAGATTCGGCAGAAAGCCAAACAGGAAGCGTGTTTATCGTATCAAGAGAATTTGCAAGGAATATGAGAAGCTTATATAGTGACTAAAAATTTATTGAACAGCCGCTGCAGTGAAATGCAGCGGTTGTTTTTTTGCACGAAAATTCAAGCCGTTAGTATGTGCACTGCGCACATTGCTCATTTCTGTTTTCCGCTCTCATGCACTGCGGTAAGCACCGTAATAACTATCATATTCGGCAGCATGGCGCACCAGTTGAAAATATCGGCGATACCGAGAGCCGCCCCCGTGTTCAATATCCCACCTGAGGCAGCGGCTATGCAAAAGGCGATACGGTAGATTTTCCCCTTTGAATGGGGGGAAAGATATTTCAGACACTTTTCACCGTACAAGCACCAGCCTATGACCGCCGCCCATGCAAAGGCGCATATGCACAGGCAGGCGAAAAATTCCCCGCCTTTTCCGAGACTGTCTCCGAAAATTTCCGTAACGCCGCAGACGCCTTTGCTGCGGTAAAGGGGAGAGGTCAGGACGGCAAGGGCGGTAAGGGTGCAGCAGACTATGGTATCAAGAAAAACCTCAAAGGCTGCCCATGCTCCCGCTTTTTCGGGGCTGCCGAAGTCTGCGTCGCAGTGGACAAGCACCGAGCTGCCCATTCCCGCTTCATTGGAAAAAACGCCCCGCCGCAATCCCACGGATACGGCTTTTTTTACCGTTATCCCCACAGCTCCCCCCGCAGCAGCCCTCGGAGTAAATGCGCAGGCGATAATTTCCCGAAATGCATTTCCCACGCCGCTTTGGGAGCGGGCTATAAGGACAATACACCCCCCTGCGTAAAGCAGCCCCATAACGGGCACTATCTTTTCGGTAACGCTCATGACCCGCTCGCCCACGGATTTTGTGGAGAATATCACCGCCCCCGTAAGCAGTGCAATAAGCAGTCCGCCGAAAAGCTGCGGGGCAAAGCTGTCCGCCGCCCCACCTGTGGGCATATCCCCGAAACACTCGGAAATACTTTCGGCAAACGCCCTGCTCTGGCTCATGCAGCCCATGGCAAAGGCCACTCCGAGGCAGCAAAGGGCATAGACCTTTCCAAGCGTTTTCGAGCCAAGCCCCTTTTCCATATAAAGCATAGGGCCTTTGGGCAGATCGGGATATTTCAGGGCATACTCTGCACCCAAGCGGTTTTCCGTAAAGCTTACCGCCATTCCCAGAAATGCGGAGACCCACATCCAGAGCACCGCCCCCGCTCCTCCTGCGGCAATGGCAGCCCCGCAGCCTGTGATATTTCCCGTGCCCATAGAGGCGGCGAGAGCGGCGGTGACGGCTTTAAGGCGGTTTTTGTGACCTACCTTGCCACTGCCCTTTCCGCTCAGCAGCCAAGGCAGCCTTAACTGGACAAATCCGTTTTTGACGGTGAAATATAAACCGCAAAGAAGTATAAGCCCTATGGTGAATCCGCCCCAAAGGGTCTGACTTATTTTTTCCATATCTATCCTCCGAATAAACTCTTTTTTAGATTTTATTCGGACAAGGGCGGGTTAATGATTATTGCGGCGGATATAAATTTCTTTGCTTTTGCCCTTTTGCATAATGCTCTTGTTTTGGAAATATTCATTATTCCGGGATTTTTAACCGAAAAAAATGGCAGCGATGTTCCTGTTGACAGAAAAACGCTTATGCATTATAATATAATTGCGGCAGTGCATTTATTGCTTGTATATTTTTACTAAATATATTACACAAAATATGTGCAATCCTACAAATATAAAATTTTTCAAAAAATTTTGAGAAAAAAAGCCCTCCACGGTTGTATTTATATCAGAAACGTTTTTTAAGGAATTTGCGATCAAAGGCTTTTCCCAACCGCCGTGGTCATACATGACCTGCGGTAGAAAAGCCGCCACCTAAAGTTGTTTGTAAATTTACAAATATATTTAAAGCGATTTGATCGGCGTTTCCTTAAACCGAATAAAAGCCGAAAGGAATTGAGAAATATGTTAAAAAGAAAACTCGCCGCAATTTGCGCTGCGGCAATAACCATGAGCACTGTGTCTGCTATGTCCGCTGCAAGCGTATCTGCGGTCACCACATCTCCCAAGACTGCTGTCTCCAATACTGCTGCCTCTGCTTCTACAGGCAGCCAGAAGGGTGAGGACAAGGCAATGACAGCGGCGATCACCGAGGTTAAAACAAAGATTAAAATTCCCGACAGCTACAGCGATTTCAAATACAGTGTTTCCCAGAATCAGGGAATGAAGTCCTACAATTTTACCTGGCAGCACCCGAAAATAGATGACGGCGGATATTCCGTGACCCTCACCAGGGATATTATCACCCGTTACACTGTGCCAAACTCATATTACAACAGCGGCAAGGTATCTATAGGCCCTTACAGCGCCGATGATTACGAGAAGCTTGCCCTTGACTGGATATATACCGCCAACCCCTCTATGAAAGGGCAGCTGCGCCGCAAAGGGAACGTTTCCTTAGGGATTGGCAGCGACAGCGTAAGCATGAGCTTTGAGCGGGTAAACGGCAATACCCCTGTAAGCGATTCGGGAAACAGCGTGACTGTTGCCCTTGACAAGAAAACGGGCGAGGTCCGCCGTATGCACGCAAACGGCTGGTGGCAGGGTGCGACCTTTGAAAGCCCCTCAAAGGCCAAGACCCCCGAAGCAATCTTTAAGATATACTCGGATGAGATCAAGATAAAGCCCTGGTACAAATTAAGCTGGCAGAACGGCAAAAAGGTTGCGGCTATAATTTACGAGCCTACCGAAAGTTCTCCTTTATATAACGCTGTTACAGGCGAGCATTCCACAATGAATGAAGACCGCCGCAAGCTGTCAAATACCGATCTTTACGAGGATGAAATGATGGATGACGCCGATTATGCAGTAACAGAGGCAGTGGCAGGCGAGGGGGCTGCGGATATGGCTGTAGCAGTGCCCGCATACGACCTTTCCGCCCAGGAGCAAAGCGCTGTCAAGGAACTCAAAGGTATGCTGACCTCTGCCCAGTTCAAAAAGCTGATGATCGCCGACCCTTACATAGATGTTACCGACTCTTATCTTACCGACAGCTTTAATATATTTGAAAGCAGCCTTGCCAAAAGCGGATATATGATAAACTGCACCTTTAAGATAGACAACAAGTCGGGATACTGTTCCTACCGCATAACCGCCGACGCCAAGTCGGGCAAGGTCTACAGCTTTTACCGTGACGGCGGCAACGAATCCTCCGATATAATTTCCCCCGCAAAGGCGGCAAAACTGGGAACGGAAGCGGCAAAGTATTATTACGGCGATATTTTTGACGGTTACAAGGCCGACACGGAAAATTCCGCCCCCGCCAAAAAGACTTACAAGGAGACCGAGCGGACTATCCGTTTCTACCGCTATGTGAACAACATTCAGGTGGACGGGGACTATATCAGTATTACCGTAAACTCCGCAGGCGATGTTATAAGAGCGAACTTTAACCATACCACAGATGTGGATTTCGGCGACGGCAAAATAATCTCCAAGGAGACCGCCATGGCAAAGCTTTACGAGCAAAAGCAGCCGGAGCTTTCTTATATGGGCTTTACCGATCCCAGGTCTGCGCCCCATACTTATCTTACCTATAGAATGCCCGACTGGCGGATAAATGCAAAGACAGGCGAGCTTTGCGGCTATGACGGCAGCAAGCTCATTGTGCAGAATATGGCAGCCGAGGTATGCCCCTATACCGATATAGCCTCGTCCCCCTATAAATCGGAGATTGAGACCCTTTACAACTACGGCATAAGGATATTCCCCGGGGAAAAGTTTGACCCCAAGGCGAATATAACCTATAAGGAAATGGACAGCGTTTTCAACGCTATGCTGGGCTACGGCATTTCGACCGTTTACTATGACGAGAACGGGGACGTATATGTAATGGAGGAAGATATTATAGCGGAAGTTGAGGATGATTCCGACAGTAAGGTCATAACAAACAGGCAGTTTGTTAAAAAGTTCGTAAGCAAAATGAATGCGGAGGAATACGCAAAGATGAGCGGTATCTATAAATCGCCCTTCTCGGACATTGCCGCAAACGACCCCGATCTCGGGTATATCTGCATTGCCTACGGCTACGGTGCGGCAAGCGGTGTAAACGGGAAATTCAGTCCCGACGCCCCTGTGACAAGAGAATACGCTATGCACTGCGTTTACAATTTTATCAAGAAGCAGAGTTAAACTGCCGGGGACAGGAGTTTAAGAGGCAAGAGGCAGGAGCATGTGAGGTTTTCCGAATATGCTCTTGCCTCTTGTTTAAATAAAATTGAATGGAGCTGTAAAATGAACATCAAAAAATCTGCTGTTATTTCCGTGATCGCAATATCCCTTTTAACTGCCTGCGGTGAAAATGCGCCCGCAGAAATCCGGGAAACCGAAAGCGAATCCCAAACGGTTTCAATCACATCTGCCGCAGCAGAAACATCGGAGGAATTTTCGGAAAGCGAAATACCGACCGAAGCCGAGGTCACGGAGCAAGTTGAATCCGAGACCGCAAAAGAAGAGGCTGTCACGGAGGAAAGGTCAAATACAGAAGATTTTCTGGCGGAATACGACTGGGCGGCTCAGAATGCCGCCATTGAAATTTATGAAAAGCTGATCGAAAGCTTTACCGAGTCGGACGGAGATATCACCTATCTCGAAAATTACAGCGGAGCTTATTATGTGTCGGAAGAAAGCTGCCTTTACATTGCCTTGACGGATATTTCCGAAAGCGCCGTAAAGCCCTACAGGGATATAACGGGTGATGAGAATGTAAAATTCGTGCAGCATAAATATTCCTATAACAGTCTGCTTGTGCTAAATGAATACGTTGTGGGACTTATGTCGGAGGGCGGTTTTGAGATATACGGCGTGGGCATATATGAAAAAGACAATCGTGTTGGTATTACGGCAGGTTCACAGGAGGCTTTGGAAGTCCTCAAATCCGAGCTTATTTCAAAAGGCTTTGAGGAGGATATGTTTGAGATATCCATAGGAGAACCGGTTATACTTTATTAGATCATTGATTATATAATGCTCACAAGCGTGTCCGCAAAATAATGCGGGCACGTTTGTTATATTATCTTGCCTCTTGCTTCCGATTCTCTTGCCTCCGGTAGCATAGTCCAAGCCGCCCCGGGAATAAACATTAAAATAAAATGTTTTTCTTCTGTTAGGAGGCAAGGGAAAAATGAGCAGCAATGAAATAGGAATAGCTCTTGCGGGAAACCCAAACGTGGGCAAATCCACCGTTTTCAACGCCCTTACGGGAATGCACCAGCACACGGGAAACTGGACGGGCAAAACCGTCTCCACAGCACGGGGCAAAATTATTGTGGGGGATAGTGATAAGGAATATATCCTCACCGACCTGCCGGGTACATATTCTCTTATGGCGCATTCGGCGGAGGAACAGGTAGCAAGGGATTTTATCTGCTTTTCGGGCAGCAGGGGAGTTATCGTGGTCTGCGATGGGGGCTGTCTTGAACGGAATCTTAACCTTGCCCTACAGGTAATGGAAATAACCCCCCATGTCCTCTTATGTGTAAATCTCCTTGACGAAGCGGAAAAAAAGGGGATAACGCCCGATCTGAGAAAGCTGGAGGAGACCTTGCATATCCCCGTTTGCGGCACTGCGGCAAGAAGCGGAAAGGGACTGGATGAACTGCTTTCACGCATTGATGAGGCCTTTGAAAATACCCTTCCCGCTCCGCCTGTGACCTATGATGAAAATATCGAAAAAGCGGTGAATGTACTGGAAAAAGCCATTGCCCCTATGCTGGGGGATATCCTTTCCCCGCGGTTTGCCGCCCTGCGGATACTGGAGGGCTGCGACATTATCGAAACCGTTGACAGCCGCACCGAGGGCAGACTTTCCACAGCCCTGTCCGACAAAAAAAGCCCCGTGGGAACAGCTTTTGAAAAGGCAAAAGAGATACTCAGGGAGGCAGATATTACCAGAGGCAAGCTTCGGGATATGACCGTTACCGCCATTGTGGCAAAAGCCGCCGAGACCGTCTGCGAATGCGTTACGGTAAAAGTCCCCGACTACTACGAGCGTGACAGGAAAATCGACCGTATCCTTACCCATAGAATCTGGGGGCTGCCGGTTATGCTGCTGATACTGACCCTTATCTTTTTCATCACCGTAAAGCTTGCAAATTATCCTTCACAGTGGCTTGCGGACGCTTTTTCATCTCTTGGAACTTTGCTGCGGAGCGGACTTGAAAGCATCCCCGCACCCGACTGGCTGACGGGTCTTTTAATGGACGGTATATACAACGTTCTTACATGGGTGGTGTCGGTTATGCTGCCGCCTATGGCAATATTTTTTCCTATGTTCACATTGCTGGAGGACGTTGGATATCTTCCGAGAGCGGCGTTTAACCTTGACCGTTTTTTCAGCAGAGCGAATGCTTGTGGGAAGCAAGCTCTTACAATGGCAATGGGACTTGGCTGCAACGCCGCAGGGATAACGGGGTGTCGGATAATCGACTCTCCGAGGGAGCGGTCTATCGCAATACTTACAAATAATTTTATGCCCTGCAACGGCAGATTTCCCACTTTGATAGCTCTCTCCGCCGCATTTTTCACCGTGGGAGGATTAACGGGGGACGGGGTCTCCGCCCTTATGGTAACGGCAATGATACTGCTGGGAGCGCTGCTGACGTTCCTCTTTTCCGCTGTTTTGTCCAAAACATGGCTTAAAGGGGAAAGCGCTTCGTTTGCCCTGGAGCTGCCGCCCTACCGCCGTCCGCAGATAGGAAAGGTGCTGGTGCGCTCGCTGCTGGACAGAACTGTTTTTGTTCTGGGGCGGGCTGTTACAGCCGCCGCACCGGCAGGGCTGATAATATGGCTTATGGGGAATGTGCAGATAGGGGGCACAAGCATTTTGAGGATATGCGCCGATTTTCTTGAACCTGCGGGACGGGTATTCGGTATGGACGGAGCGATACTGCTTGCCTTTGTTTTGGGTTTTCCCGCCAATGAGATCGTGATACCCATAATGCTGATGATATATACCGGAGCGGGAGCGCCTGTGGATTATGAGGGCGTGTCCGCACTTGCCGAGATGCTCAGGGCTAACGGCTGGACAACGGTCACTGCACTTTGTACTATGATATTTATGCTCTGTCATTTTCCATGCGCTACTGCTTGTATGACCGTGAAAAAGGAAACGGGGTCTGTAAAGCAAACACTTGCCGCCATAATTATCCCTACCCTTGCAGGGCTTGTCATATGCAGTATTATCTCGGGGATAGCTGCATTGTTATAGGCATTCAAGAGCATGTATGCCACTTGGGTTTCCAAAGGGGTCCCCCCTTTGGAAACCCAAGTGGAGTGTGTGCTCTTGTTTGCTTTAGTCAGTCACTTTCCAATCCATTCTTCTCGTAAGCCGCAAAAAATATCACCGCAAAAACGATAATATTTGCTGCCACAATGCCGATGCCTTTCATATCGGCACCCGTGCTTCCAATGCCCGCAAGACTGCGGCTTATCTGCTCCGAATATGTAAACCTCGCTATTTTTTCAATGCTTTCGTTAAACATAGACAACATTGGCAAGAATGCAAATATCACCATCACCGGAACTGTTACCGAGGTCGCCGCCATCTGCGTTTTGCTAACTACTCCTATCGACCCGCCTATAAGCAGAGACGCTAATATCCCCGCTGCCATAATGCACAAAAACAGCGCAGCTTCCCCAAACTCATAATTTCCTGCTGCCGCTATCACAGCAGATCCTGCCATGCACATTATCCACACATAACTCCCCACCCCGATCAGATACTCATAAGGCCTTACTCCCGACATAACAAGTATCTTCAGTGTGCTTTGTTCCTTTTCCTCTGCTATTATCGACGCCATGCTTGTAAGAGGCGCCATTCCCACAAACATCGCCGCAAAAAGATTTACAAAGAAATTTTTCGGCATTCCCTCTATCTTCACGGCATTATTCATAATGACCGTCAGCACAGGGAACATCAAAAACTGAATCAGCACAGTTTTGTTTTTCAAAGTGTCAAGCAGCTGCTTTTTAAAGATCGCCGTAATATTGTTCATGTTTCTTCAAGCCCCTTTCCTGTAAGCTTTATAAACACCGTTTCCAGATCGGGTTCGGTGGAATGTATCGACTTTATCATATTCTTTTCAAGATAATCCTTTACCGCCTGCGCCGATGAACTCCCGTTTTTCAGGGAAACATTATCCCCGTCGGTCAGGGTTATTTCAAGATTACCTCTATCATCATATTTTTCGCAAATTTCCTTGGGCGCACCCTCTTCAATGATCTTTCCTCCGCTCAACAGCGATATCCTGTCGCATATATTCTGCGCCTCATACATATTGTGAGTCGTCAGAAATACGGTAGTCCCTGAATTTTTCGCCTCCAGCAGTATCTTATGTATCTGCTTTGTTGTTACCGGGTCAAGCCCCGAGGTAGGCTCGTCAAGGAAAATTATTTCCGCCTTGTTCATCATTGCCCGTGCCAGCGAAAGCCTGTTTTTCATACCTTTTGACAGCTTTGAAACAGGTGTTTTCTTTGCTTCAATGAGTCCCGTGTCCTTTAATATCCCGTCAATTTCACTTTTGGGTGTTTTGTAAATATCCGAATAGAATTTCAAATTTTCATAAACCGACAGTCTGCTGTACAGTCCCTTGTCGTCCATCATAACGCCGATCCTTCTTCGGTCGGAAACAGTAAGCGAATCCGCCTTTTTTTCCAGTATCTCGCATTCCCCTCCGCTTTGCTCCAGCTGCCCCGTAAGAATTTTTATAAGCGTTGTTTTCCCCGCCCCCGAGGGACCCAGCAGCCCGAATATCTCACCCTTTTTTACATTCAGACTGACGCCGTCCAAGACACGTCTTTCCGCAAAATCACGGGAAATATTTTCAGCCCTTATAATTTTATTCATTTTTCTTCCTCCTCTTTCAGTTTTCTTAAAGCCTCCGCCATTTTTCTGTTTTCCGTTTTTTCTTTGGCGACCATGACCAGCCAGCTGCCTAAAAACGATACTCCAAAGCAGATAAAAAACATTATCCAGGGTTTGCGCTCATTAACGGGAAACCATTTAAACGCAGCCGTAAATACCGTTATCACAATTATCACCCCTATCAGCATACACGCCGTTCTTAACCCTATGGGCATTTTTTTTATAATAATATCGGAAAAAAATAAAAATCTCATTCCCGAAATAATTGCGGAAACACCCAGAAACTGCGCCGCCGTTTTTACGGTTATCCCCCTGCTGCCAAGCTCAAAAATCGAGGAATACCCGACTGCGGAATCGCCGAAAATAACGCAGAAAATATTAAGCACCGCCATTGTAAAGCCGAACAGAATCATAGTCTGCACCACAAAATAAAAAACAGTATTTTTATACCTAATTAATATCACCCAGTCTCTAAAACACATCTCCGAG
>CAMWIR010000085.1 GCA_947174365.1 uncultured Ruminococcus sp.
AAAATATTTTTTATTTTACAAATGGCTATGGACGGCGGCTTTTTCACCGCCGTAGGCGGTGGAAAAACCTTTTGATCGGTAATTCCTTAAAAAATCACTGAAAGGAACGATTATAATATGTCAGTCAGAAAAATAAGAATGTCCGCAGAGGGGTACAAGGATCTTGAAAAGCAGCTGGAATTTTTGAAAAACGTCCGCAGGGCGGAGGTTGCCCAGAAGCTTAAAGAGGCACGCAGCTTCGGCGACCTTTCCGAGAATGCGGAGTATGACGAGGCGAAAAACGAGCAGGCTATTCTGGAGGCGGAGATCGCCGATGTTGAGATGAAGATCAACAATGCGGAGATAGTAAGTGATGAGGACCTTACCACAGATGAGATAGGCGTCGGCTCTTATGTAAAGCTTAAAGATATGGAGTATGACGAGATACTGGAGCTTCAGATCGTAGGTTCTACCGAGGCAGACCCCGAAAACAACAAGATATCCGAGGACGCTCCCATTGGCATTGCCGCTCTTAAAAAGAGGGTAGGGGATATCCTTGAAGTGGACGCTCCCCAGGGGATAATCAAAATGGAAGTGCTGGAGATAAGCAAGTAACTGTGCTTCAAGCTGCGTAAAGGGAAAGGAGATATTAAAATGGCAGATGAAAATGTTAACGCTGTAAGTGATGACAGCGTGTCCGAGCAGACGGAAGAGGATATCCACATATTAAAGAAAGTCCGTCTGGAAAAGCTGGACAGCCTAAAGGAGCGGGGTATGAACCCTTACGAGCAGACCCGCTTTGATTATGACAGCAAGAATGCAGAAATACGCGAAAAGTATATCCCCTACGAGGAGGATCTGAACGCCCGTTCGGGCGGAGACGCCGAGGCTTTCAAAAGCCTTATGGCGGAAAATCCCATGAATGTAAAGATCGCAGGCAGGATAATGACCTGGCGGAATATGGGCAAGGCGAATTTTATTGATGTGAGAGACAACACCGACCGTATGCAGGTATATATTCGCATGAACGATATCGGCGAGGAAGAGTTCAAGGAGTTCAAGACCTGGGATATAGGCGATATTGTAGGCGTGGAGGGCTTTGTGTTCAGGACGCGCACGGGCGAGGTTACGGTTCATGCAAAGAAGATCATTCTGCTGTCCAAGTCTCTTTTGCCCCTGCCCGAAAAGTGGCACGGGCTTAAGGATCAGGATATGCGCTACCGCCAGAGGTATCTTGACCTTATCTGCAACCCCGATGTAAAGGACACATTTTTAAAGCGCAGCCGCATTCTTTCCGAGGTACGGCATTTTCTGGACAGCAGGGGGTATCTGGAGGTCGACACTCCCGTGCTCCACACTCTTGAAATAGGTGCGGCGGCACGGCCTTTCAAGACTCACCATAATGCTCTCGATCTGGATATGTATCTGCGGATAGAGACCGAGCTTTATTTAAAGCGTCTTATTGTAGGCGGTTTGGACAGGGTCTACGAGGTGGGAAGAATTTTCCGCAACGAGGGAATGGATCAGTCCCACAATCCCGAGTTTACGACTGTTGAGATGTATCAGGCGTACACCGATTATTTCGGCATGATGGAGCTTATTGAGCAGATGTACAGAGAGATCACTCTGAAAATCTGCGGCAAGGGCGTTATTACTTATCAGGGAACGGAAATTGACATGGAGTCCCCTTGGGAAAGGCTTACCATGGCGGAGGCTGTTAAGAAATATGCAGGGGTGGACTATAACGACTGGGCAGACGACGAGTCTGCAAGAGAGTGCGCAAAGGCTCATGATGTGGAGGTAGAAGAGGGGAAAAATGCCACAAAGGGTCATGTGCTCATAGCCTTTTTTGAGGCATTCGTTGAGGATAAGCTCATTCAGCCCACTATCATTTACGATTATCCCGTGGAGAATTCGCCTCTTGCAAAGCGCAAGCCCTCCGATCCTGCATTTACTGAGCGTTTCGAGTATTTTATATATGCAAGGGAAATGGGCAATGCTTTTTCCGAGCTTAACGATCCCATTGACCAGCGGGAGCGGTTTGTGCGGCAGGTGGAGGCAAAGCGCGCAACGGGTGCGAATGCCGAGGTGGACGAAGATTTCGTTACGGCGCTGGAATACGGTATGCCTCCCACGGGCGGGCTTGGCTTCGGGCTTGACAGGCTTGTTATGCTGCTGACCGACAGCCCCTCTATAAGAGATGTACTGCTGTTCCCTACAATGAAACCCTTTTAGAAGTTAGAGGTAAGAGGTTAGAATTAAAAAATCGGAAATTTGCGAGGCAGGATGGCAGAGTCATCCTGCCTCTTTGGTCTGTAAGTGATCTAATAGATGAGGGTTTGTCAGAAAAGGAGGAATAATTAATGAATGTACATGAATTAAAAAATAAATTAGATGAGTTGGGTGTTTCAGGATCATGCTCAATATTAGGTCAAAAATATCCCAGTGAAAGCTATTGTTTAATGTACGAGGATTCTTTATGGAAATATTATTATAGTGAGAGGGGGTGCAGAAGCAATTTGAAAGAGTTTGAAAGTGAAGAAGAAGCGTGTGAATATTGTTTAAAGCAAGTAAAAAGAGATATGCAGTATTGACATAAACCGAACCGAAAATTAAAGCAGAACGGCAAGGGCATTTACAGGGACGTTTGCCTGCGGTTTTTTGGATTAGAATAGTAAAAATGATCGGAATATGTTTCCTTTTGGCGTTTACAATCCTTATGAATATTAACCTCATATTGATTATTGATTAAATTACCGTGAAAATTTGAAAAAACACTTGAAAACGACATTGTAAATATGGTATAATTTTATGGATATAAACAAATACATTCGGAGAGATCCGAGGTATGGGAAAGGATCGGTCAGTTATGAAAGGCGACCTGCATATACATACCACATTATCCGACGGCTCACTGGGAGTGGAGGAGGTCATTATTCAGGCAAAGCGCCTGGGACTGGACTTTATTTCCATTACCGACCATGACACCATGGCGTCCGTTTCAAGGGCTAAGGTGCTGGGGGAGCGGTACGGCGTGCAGACTATTCCCGGGGTGGAGCTTACCGCCTGGGACAAGGAGCGGGGAAGAAAGGTGCACATTCTCTGCTATGCTCCGCAAAAACCCGACAGACTGGAGGGCATATGCCGCAGGTGCAGCGAGATAAGGCGCTCCTGCTCCATTGAATCGGTGGAAAAGGTCACAAAGCTTTATCCTATCACTGCCGAGGACATTACAAAGCACGTCAGCGGCTCTAAGGGCATTTTCAAGCAGCATATCCTGCACGCCCTTATCGAATACGGCTATACCACCCATTTCTACGGCAAGCTCAATGAAGAGCTTTTTAACGAGAAAACGGGCAAATGCACTGTGGAGAGAGAATATCCCGATGTGAGCTACATAATTGAGCTTATCCATTCCGCCGGAGGCGCTGCGGTACTGGCTCACCCCATGGTTTACGATTCTGTTGAGCTGCTGGAAAGCATGGCTGAAAACGGAAAGATAGACGGCGTGGAGGTCTACCATTATTCCGCGAACAAGGCGCAGCAGGCAAAGCTTCTGAAGATCGCCGAAAAGTACAACCTTATTGTCACAGGCGGCTCGGATTTCCACGGGCTTTACAATGCAAAGCCTACATATCCCGGAAAGTATACCACGGATAAGGAAAATATCGACAGGATATTAAAAATGTGCAAGAAATAAGTAATCGCCCCCTTAGGATAAAAGTTTCTCGGGGGAAATTGGGATAACTTAGGTAACAGGAGGTTAAAAAAATGACTATTGATTACACACCGAGAGGAGTATGTTCCCGTAAGATCACCGCAGAGGTAGAGGACGGGATCATAAAAAGCGTTCGCTTTGTGGGCGGATGCAACGGCAACACTCAGGGTATATGTCGCTTGGTTGAGGGCATGAAAGCAGAGGAGGCCATAAGGCGCTTAGAAAACATCAACTGCAACGGCAAGGGCACTTCCTGCCCGGATCAGCTGGCGAAGGCGCTTAAATCTGCATTGTAATGACAAATTTTTTTCAACACTCAACACTCGGCACGCCCGGCAAGGCGTGCTTTGTTTTACAGATGATATTGTGTGCATTACTCGCGGCGGGTTTTCTGCTTTTTTTGCTGTCGGGTATGTTCACAAATTTTAATATGGGAAATTTAGCAGGGTGTATTCTTTGCGGCGGGGGACTGCTTCTTACGGTTTTTCACAAAAGGGCGGGGGAGATCATACGGCAAATGCAGGAGAATGCCGCAGGCAGAGCTGTTCTGGCGGGGATCGTCACAATGATTATTGTCTGTATAGTCACGGGGACAGTTATTTCCGCTTTGATGATAAGGGCGGCGGACAGGAGTATTCCCGACTGCGGGGCGGTGATAGTTTTAGGATGCAGGGTCAAGGAAAACGGTCCCTCTCTTATGCTGCAAAAGCGGATAGAGGCAGCTTACGGTTTTCTTGCGGAAAATGAAAACGCCGTCTGCATTGCCAGCGGCGGGCAGGGAGCTGACGAGCCTATGACCGAGGCTGCCGCCATAAAAAATGCCCTTGTGGTCATGGGTATAGACCCCGAGCGGATAATTGAAGAGGACAGGTCGGAAAACACATTTCAGAATATCCGCAATTCATTGGAAATAATGGACGGCAGGGGTCTGCCCCGCAGGGCTGTTATAGTCACCAGCGAATTTCATCAGCTGCGGGCTCACATTCTTGCCTCAAAGCAGGGACTTGAGGCGGGAGCGGTAAGCAGCGCCACCAATATTTTCCTGCTGCCCTCCTATTGGATAAGAGAATGGTTCGGGGTAGTTCATGAGATCGTTATAGGAAGAAAATGAAAAGCTATACTATTTGTTCTCTCTTGCTTCTTGCCTCTTATATTCTTGCATCCGGCCGCAAAAATATCTTTATATTGAAAATATTATTAAAAAAAAGTTAAATATGAATTTACCCTATTCACATACAGAGGAAAATATGATATACTTATTATTGACGGTATTTGCAGTGCAGAATTTTTTTGGGAAAAACGATTATAAAATATCTAAGGAGCTGCTGATTAAAGGTATTTCGCCGCTGTAGGCGGGGAAAATACCGCCACCCATAGCCGCTTTTAAATTCAAGAAAATCTTAAAAGCGATTTAATCGGCGTTTCCCTAATATAACATTATTATAGAACAAATATAAACCATGGCGTGGGAGCATGATAGTATGGATAAGTTTTCGGCAGCGAAGAATAAGGCTTTAAACAAGTATTTCGAGCGTATGAACGATATGCAGCGGCAGGCTGTTTTTGCAGTGACGGGACCTGTGCTGGTGCTTGCAGGGGCGGGCAGCGGTAAAACCACGGTGCTGGTGCACAGGATAGCAAATATGATTCTTTTCGGTACGGGCTGTGAAAGCGAAAAGGCTTATGCGGGCGTGACCGATGAGGATATGGATTTTCTGGAAAACTATGACGGGGATAAGTCTGCGGAGAATGTGGGCAGGCTGCGGGAGATAATTGCGGAAAATCCCGTGAACCCCTGGAATATCCTTGCGATAACCTTTACCAACAAGGCTGCAAAGGAGCTGCGGGAGCGGCTTGCGGCTATGCTGGGGGAGGACGGAGATAAAATAAACGCATCCACATTTCATGCCGCCTGTATGAGAATACTGCGGCGTGAGGCGGACAGGATTGGCTATGACCGTTCCTTTGTCATCTATGACAGCGACGACAGTCAGCGCCTTATAAAAACCGCCATGGAAGCTCTGGATATTTCCGATAAGGCTTTCCCGCCCCGCTCGGTGGCAGCCGCCATATCCTTTGCAAAGGATAAGCTCATTACCCCCGAAATGTTTGAGGCGGACGCTCAAAGTGCGGCTGATTATAAGAAGATAAAGCACGCAGCTATTTACAAGGTCTATCAGGAGCGTCTCAAGGCTGCCAATGCAGTGGATTTTGACGATATAATCATGCTGACGGTAAAGCTCTTTGAGGAAAATCCCGATGTTCTGGAGCATTATCAGAATCTGTACAGATACATTATGGTGGACGAGTATCAGGACACCAACACAGCTCAGTACCGCCTTATTTCCCTGTTGGCGAAAAAATACGGCAACCTGTGTGTGGTGGGTGACGACGACCAGTCTATTTACAAATTCAGAGGGGCGACGATTGAGAATATTCTTTCTTTTGAGGAGCAGTTTGAGGGCTGCCGCACTGTTTACCTTACCCAGAATTACCGCTCAACGCAGAATATCCTTTCCGCTGCCAACGGCGTTATAGCCAACAATGAGGCAAGAAAGACAAAGGAGCTTTGGACGGATAAGGGCGAGGGCGAGCTTGTGACCCTTTACAAATCCCCCGACGAACAGCGTGAATCGGGCTTTGTGGCGGACAAGATAAAGGCAGGCGTGGAGGAAGGCAGGAGGTACAGCGATTTTGCGGTGCTGTACCGTTTGAACGCTCAGTCCAATGCGGTGGAAAAGGCGTTTTCGCTCAAAGGCATTCCCTACAGGGTCGTGGGGGGGCTGAGGTTCTATGACCGCAAGGAAATAAAGGATGTTCTGGCGTATCTGTCGGTTATCAGCAACCCGGGGGATATGCTGCGGTTCAAAAGAGTTGTGAACGAGCCCAAGAGAGGGATAGGTGAAAGCACTATTTCTATGATAGAGCAGATCTCCATTGATATGGGCATTCCTCCCGTAGATGTGATGAGCAGGGCGGAAACTCTTGCGCCTCTCGCCAAAAAGGCGACTTCTCTTATGAAGACCGCCGATCTGTTCATGAGTCTGGCGGAGGCGGCAAAGGATATGCCTCTGGATGAGCTGTTCACTCATGTGATCGAAAAAACGGGTTATCTTACGTCCCTTAAAGCACAGGGGGAAGAGGGCATGACCAGGATAGAAAACTTAGGGGAGCTCAAAAGCAATATCACGGCTTACATGGAAAGCAAGGCGGAGAATGAGGAAGGGGCTACGCTGTCGGGCTTTTTGGAAGAAATTTCCCTTTACACGGACGTTGACAAGCTGACGGCGGACGAGGACGCAGTAAGCCTTATGACCATACATTCCGCCAAGGGACTGGAGTTCCCTGTGGTGTTTATTGTAGGCATGGAGGACGGTATCTTCCCCGGCAGCCGCAGCATGGACAATGCGGAAAATCTGGAGGAGGAGCGCAGGCTTGCCTATGTGGGCTATACGAGGGCAAAGGAAAAGCTTTATATTACCCATGCCCAGCAGAGAATGCTTTTCGGCTCGACACAACGGAATTTTCTCTCGAGGTTTGCCAAGGAGATAGACAAGGAATTTATAGAAAAGATCGACGACACGGTGACTGCCGTGCGCAAGGCGGACAGCGAGAACGTTACCCCTGCTCACAGCTACACCATACAGGCGGAGCTGGCTAAGAAAAAGCTGGAGGCAAGCCATAAGACCGCCCCCGGGGACTACAAGGCGGGGGACAGAGTGCGCCACAACAAATTCGGCGAGGGGACTATTATTTCCTCCACCCCCATGGGCGGCGACTTTATGCTGGAGATAGCTTTTGAAAGCATTGGCACAAAGAGGATAATGGCAAATTTTGCGAAACTTAGTAAGATGTGAAAGTTAATGAGGCGGGAGGCTTGTTATGCTTGCAAGCCGCCTGCCTTTTTAAATGCATACCAACCGGATTTGATACAAGTATTTCAGGCTGAAAAAACAAAGGAGGATATCATGAAAAAGGCACTGTGCATAATTCTGGCGTTATCGGTATTTCAAGCAATGCCGCAAAGGGCGGGCGCTGTAGGGTGGCAGGAGGAGGGTACACGCTATGAGATGTCGGACGGCAGCTATGCCAAGGGGCTTGTTACAATAGACGGCATTAAATATTTGTTTGACAATGAGGGAGTTTTAACGGGAGCGTACACAGGCTGGACGAAAAACAATACTACGGGTGCAAGAAATTATTACAGGGACGGAAAACGTCAGGCAGGCTGGAGGATCATTGGCGGCAAGCGCTATTATTTTTATTATGAGGGCAGCGCTGCGGTGGGCGATGTGCAGATAGAGGATAAGATATACAGCTTTGATGAAAAGGGAGTTTTTACGGGGGTTACTGCCGAGCCAATAGTTTATGCGAAAAACATAAGCGGGAGCTTTTATGCGGATGAGCTGCCGGAATACATATCCGTGCCGTATTTTTACAATACCAATGATACACGTTATTTTCAAGTCCATAATGCTGTGCATGACGGTGACATTGAAAAATACGCAAATGGGAAATGGGAGCTTGTCGAGCCAAACCCCGACCCTCCGAACAGCGGTATTTGCCTTGAGGGGTATGGGTATATAATCAGCGACAGCGACGACCCTGCGGGAGAAGAAGCAGAGGACTGCTTAAAGATTCAGACCGAGCGCTACACGGGCAAGCTGACTGCGGGCAAATACAGGGCGGCATTGACAGTATCCTATTATCCTGACGGGCAAAGCGGTGACGACGAAAGCTATGAGGGAACGATCTATTCGTATTTTACCATAGAATGAGATATGGCTCGGATATAATAAAAAAGCGTGCTCGGTAAAATGAACACGCTTTTTCTGTTCTTTGGCATTATGCATTCGGATTTTGGGCGGCTGTAACCGAAAGCTTTGCGAGGGCGGCTTCCGCTGTCAGCGCAAAGCCGTATATAACGCCGCTTTTTGCAGCGTTCACCCCTACCTTGTAGCGTTCGCCGTTCGTTTGCCCATAGAGGCACTGGGAGACGAAAACGACCTTAACGCCTCTGTCCGAGATCCTTTTTATTGTATCAAGCAGTCTGCCCGGAATGCCGCAGCAGCCGTAGCCCTCTATTACAAGTCCCTTGATATTGTTTGTGGAAACGCTGTACAGTGCATATGAATCTGTAAAGGGGGTAAGCTTTATAAGGGCTGTATTTCCGGCGATTTGGTGCAGGGTGCATTCTCCGGGGCTGTCGGGTTCTTTCACGGCAACATTGGTAATCCCCGTAAATTCGCCGTTTCGGATAATTGCTGCATACCCTGCTGCCGAGGTAAAGGCGTTATTGTCGGTGGTATGGATTTTTACAGCCCTGTCGCCTGAAATAATTTTATCCCCGAAGAGAAGATACACTCCCGAAAAGCGGCTGTCACAGGCGGCTTTAAGGGCGTTTGAGAGGTTGGCGGGGCCGTCGGAAGTTTTTTCGTAAAAGGGCAGCTGCGCTCCTGTGATAATGACGGGAGGGGTATTTTCAAGGGCGAAAAATAGGGTGGCTGCGGTATATGCCATAGTGTCTGTGCCGTTGGTTATGACAATGCCCGAAAAGCCCTCGTTTACGCTGCTGTGAACGGCCGATGCGAGGGTGCGCAGTTCCTTTACGCCCATATCGCTGCTGTCGATATTCATAATGCAGCGGGTGGTGATATTTGCGTTATCGGGCAATGGAATGAGTTTCAGCATATCATACATTTGCTCCTCGCTTGCCCCGGGGGAAAGATTGTTTTTATTCGGGGGGCAGGCGATAGTCCCTCCGCAGGAAAGCCACAGGATACGGGGCATTTTTTATCGTCCTTTCATGATAGTGTTTTAAGTTCGGGAGATGTTTTTTTTATTATTATATATCATTTTTCCTGCTGTGTCAAGGAAATATTTGTCGGCGGGAGGTAAGAAAAGCCAATCCCTCAGCGTATAGCTGCCGTTAAAATTCAATATGATCTTTGCAAAAAAAATTACAGAACATAAATATTTTGCATGCAATTTCTGAAAATATTGCAGAACAGTGCTTAAATTTAAAAAAATCTCTTGACATTACAGGAAAATTATGTTATAATAAAACGATAATTGCCGTTAATCGGACGGCTTTAACAGAGATGTTACGAGGACGTTAATTTTTTTGTCCTTTGTTTTGAACGGAAAGGAATGGTCAAAAAGGTGAAAAGGGTCAAGAAACCTGTATTTTTCGTGGTTTTTATTCTGATTGCGCTGTTTGCTTTATCGGTGCTTTTCGGTATAAGCAGCTATTTCGGAGATATTGAAACAGTTTACATCAAGGGCGTGGACGATATCCGCTTCGGTATTGATATAAAGGGCGGAGTTGACGTTACCTTTACCCCTCCCGAGGGCTTTGATGCCACCGAGGCTCAGTTGGACGCTGCAAAGGAGGTAATTGTTCAGCGAATGATAAAGCTGAATATTACCGATTATGAGGCGTATATTGATTACAGTAACGATCACATTATTGTCCGATTCCCATGGAAAGAGGGAGAGGTCGACTTTGACCCAGAGGCTGCGGTGAAGGAACTGGGTGAGACGGCGGAGCTGACATTCAGAGAGGGCATTGAGGTTGACGCTATGGGCAACCCCGCCGGAGTGACCTTGTCAAATGTTATCTTGAACGGAAATGATGTGGCAGAGGCTTACGCTTATTACGATCAGACCTCTACCAGCACCGACAAATGGCAGGTATCATTGCAGCTGACCGACGGGGAAGGCGGAGGCGCGCAGAAGTTTGCGGAGGCTACGGCACGGCTTTATCAGGAGGGCGGCACTATCTCCATATGGATGGATGATACATGCATTTCCTACCCAAGAGTAAACGCTGTTATCAGCGACGGCAGGGCAAGCATAAGCGGCAACTTTGACGCTGACAGCGCAAAGAAGCTTGCAGATCAGATAAATTCCGGTGCGCTGCCCTTTAAGCTGGTTACGGCAAGCTTTTCCACTATTTCTCCGAGCCTTGGCATGGGTGCGCTGGAGGCCATGATAGTAGCAGGGATAATTGCGTTTATTTTTATTTCTCTTTATATTATTATTGCCTACAGGCTGCCCGGATTTGTGGCGGTTATTGCCCTTGTGGGACAGGTTGCGGGAACGCTTGCTTTTGTTTCGGGATATTTCGGAATAAACGACAGCGGCATTCTCACTATCCCCGGTATTGCTGGTATTATCCTTGCGGTGGGCATGGGCGTTGATGCAAATGTTATCACGGCGGAAAGAATAAAAGAGGAGCTGGCAGAAGGCAAGACCCTGGACGGGTCGCTTGCAAGCGGCTACAAGAGGGCTTTCTCGGCTATTCTTGACGGCAACCTTACCATGATACTGGTGGCCATAATCCTTATGGGCGCATTCGGCACGCCCGACAGCCTTTTCTCAAAAATGCTGCACTTTGTGTTCTTTATGTTCGGCCCTTCAACGGCGGGAACTATCTACTCCTTCGGCTTTACGCTGCTGACGGGTACGGTGCTGAACCTTTTCTTCGGGGTGCTTTGCTCGAGGCTTATGGTAATGTCCCTTTCGGGCTTCAAGAAGCTCAGGAATCCCTGGCTGTACGGAGGTGAAAAGAAATGAGCAAGGTAAAATTCAGCTTTGACTATATCAAAAACCGCAAGACTTATTTCATTATTTCGGCTGTGCTTATTGCGGTGAGCATATTATCCACCTTTGTACTGGGTATAAATCTGGACATTCAGTTCAAGGGCGGTACGCTCATTACCTATCTTTACGAGGGAACTATTGACACGGCTGCTTTTGAGGCGGACGCTGAGGCAGTTCTGGGTGGTATTGGAGTAAGCACTACCACGGGTACGGACTTTAACACGGGAAAGAACAACATTCAGCTTTCCCTGCTCTCAAACTCGGGGCTGACGGCGGACAAGCAGATAGAGCTGACCAATGCTTTGGAGGAAAAGTATGCGGGGAATGTGCTGGAGCTTGCGGAGTCTACGGACGTTTCCCCCTCGGCGGGCAAGGAATTCTTCAGCAAGTGTATAGTGGCTGCCATATTCTCGGTGATCGTGCTGATCGTTTATATCGGGCTGCGGTTCAAGAATATAGGCGGCTGGCTGGCCGGAATTTGCGCTGTGGCGGCGCTGCTCCATGATATTATAATGGTTTACGGCACATTTATAATCTGCGGCATGGAAATTGACGCAAACTTTATGGCGGTGGTACTGACTATTCTCGGTTACTCCATAAACAGCACCATTGTAATTTACGACAGAATAAGAGAGAACGAGACTCTTTACCACAAGAAAAAGAACAGGGCGGAGATCACAAATCTCAGCATAAACCAATCGCTGACAAGATCAATAAACACATCTGCAACGACCATTGCGGCTATGCTGATAGTTACGATCGTTGCGCTGGTTTACGGTGTTGATTCTATTATCTCTTTCTCGTTCCCTATGATGATAGGTTTGATTTCGGGAACTTACTCGTCTGTCTGCATTGCAGGGCCTTTGTGGGTATGGCTTGAGGACAGAAAAGAAAACGGCGGCTCGGGAGAGGTTAAGGCTGCAAATGCGGTCAACTGATAGAGGCAAGAGGTTAAGAAGAAAAATTTTGCGAGGCAGGATGTGTGTTCATCCTGCCTCTTTTTTGAATGTGTATGTGGGATTCGATACCGCTCTCAGGTTTCGCCTGCGAAAATAAAGTAGCTTGTTACCCCCTCGGGGAAAGTGGCGTGATTGTAGGGGAGGTCGGCTTGCTCGGCGGAGTCGGAGCGGTCAAGGGAGGTTATGTCGGCTTCCATGAGATCCATAAGGAGAATGAATGTGCAGAGGCAGCGGGGGGTATCGGTGTGGTCGTCGTTCATATGCTCGATGGCCGCAGTGTCACGGGCGGTTATGGCGGCGAGGGTCTCCACGTCCTTGCGCAGTGCCGTGTCGGGGTCAAGGTAGTGGGAAAAGTCTGCGGAGAAAAGGAAAAGGCAGTTCTTTTCTCGGCTTATGTCATAGAGGAGGTTCGCCGCTTTTTCGGGGACTTGCTTTTCCGCTCTGCCCGAAATAAGCAGGCAGGAGACCTTGGCATTCGGGAGATAGTATTTCACAAAGGGGATAAAGGTGGATGCAGAATGGTCATAGGAGAGCATTTCGTCGTCTATACCTGCGGAAAGGTCTGTCAGAAATTTTTCGGTTATGTCGGTGTCGCAGGGGACTTCGCCGAAGTCGGTTGCCCAGTTTGTTGTGCTTGTGATAAGGTCATAGGG
>CAMWIR010000086.1 GCA_947174365.1 uncultured Ruminococcus sp.
ATGTAAAATTTTATTTAAATTATAGACAAATTCCGAAATATATGTTATAATTGTTTCATAAACTAAAATTATGAAAGGGATAAACATATGAAGCTGATCGAATTGGCTGCAAGTATATTGCCGCAGGGGATATATTTGCAAACAGCATCGGCAGTTCCCTCCACAGGGAATACCGAAAGCTCGACTTACATTATTATTATTGCAGTGGCCGGGGTGCTTTTGGTGGGCGCTGCTGTTGCGGGAATTTTCACAAAAAAGAAAAAATAATCGGAGGTATTTACTATGGGACTTATCAAAGCTGCAATATCATCTGTCAGCGGAGTTTTCGGAGACTCCTGGAAAGAGGTCATTGAACCCGGGGATATGACTGCCCAGACCTTGCTTGCCCGCGGAGTGGCTGCCAAAAAAGGCTCCAACACAAAGGGTACGGAAAATTACATTACCAACGGCTCTATCATTCATGTATTTCCCAATACCATAATGCTGCTGATCGACGGAGGAAAGATAGTCGACTTCTGCGCCGAAGAGGGATACTATGAGGTGAATAACTCCTCTGCGCCCTCTCTTCTGAGCGGCGATTTCGGCGGTGCGCTGGCGGAGACATGGCGGCGTTTTCAGTTTGGCGGAACGTCCTCTCAGAAGCAATATGTTTACTACATCAACACATCGGAAATAAAAGGTATAAAATTCGGCACGAGGAATCCTGTTCAGTATTTCGATAATTTCTACAATGCGGAGCTGTTTTTGCGGGCTCATGGGACGTACTCCGTAAAGATCAACGACCCCATAAAGTTCTACAGCGAATTTGCTTTAAAGGGATCGTCACGGGGAAGCGGAAATATCCGCATTGAGGATCTTTCGGAGCAGATGGCAAGCGAATTTATGGAAGCTTTGCAGGCGGCTATAAACAAGATGTCGGTAGACGGGGTGAGGATTTCCCAGATCACAAGCAAGTCCCCTGAGCTGTCAAGATATATGGCGGACGTTCTGGACGAGAACTGGAGCAGGCTGCGCGGTATTGAGGTCTGCTCGGTAGGGCTCGCCAGCATTTCCTATGATGATGAATCCAAGGCGCTTATAAATATGCGGAACAAGGGCTCTATGATGGCAGATCCTGCGGTGCGTGAGGGCTTTGTTCAAACCTCCGTTGCCCAGGGACTGCAAAATGCGGGAAATCAGAGCGGCGGTTATATGGCAATGGGCATTGGCATGAATACAGCGGGGAATTTTATGAGCGCTGCCTCGGCTACCAATGCGACACAGATGAATGCACAGGCAGCACAAGTTCAGGCAGGCGGCTGGAAATGCTCCTGCGGTACGGTCAATTCGGGGAACTTCTGCTCAGCTTGCGGCAGCAAAAAGCCCGATGTGTCGCAGGCGGGGGGCTGGAAATGCTCCTGTGGTACGGTGAACAGCGGGAATTTCTGCTCAAACTGCGGCAAGCCCAAGGCCGGCAAGTGGTTTTGCAGCGAATGCGGCAAGGAAAACGACGGCAATTTCTGCTCGGGCTGCGGTAAGAAAAGGGATTGACATTTTTAAAGACAGCATAACAACATAACAGCATGACACGCAAGGCGGCGGGCTTGCCTGCGCTGTCGGGTCTTGCTGCGTAAATCGAATGTTAAAGGAATGACAGGGGCAGGGGATTTTCCTGCCTCCTGCTTCCAAATAGCCTGCTTCTGAAAGGGGTTCTGTTCCTATGTCAGATCGCATTAATCGAACGGTCACATTAAAATGCCCCGGCTGCGGGGGCGAGCTTGTATGGAATGCCGAGGAGGCTTTGTTTTATTGCAGCTGGTGCGGCTCGGATTACACCGAGGGCGAAGCATCTGCATTCGGCAGCCCTTCGGGGGAGGAGTCACAGGAGAATGACAAGGCGGGAGAGAACGCAGACGGCAAATATACAAGCGACGCGGATTACTACGTTTGCAGCAGCTGCGGAGCGGAAATTATCTGCGGACCGAACACGGCTGCCTCGTTTTGCTGCTACTGCAACAACCCTGTGGCGCTCAAGGGGCGGCTGGAGGGAGATTACCGCCCGGATATGATAATTCCCTTTCAGGTGAGCAGGCGGCAGGCAGAGGCGATATTCCGTGCCCGCTGTATTAACCGCAGGTTTTTGCCGAGAGATTTTCTAAAAGACAACACACTGGAAAAAATGACGGGGCTGTATGTGCCCTTCTGGCTCTGCGACTGCGACACTGACGCTTACATGATCGCCGACGCCATTGAGATAGTCCACAAGATCCAGGGAGAGGTTTCGGAGATAGTAACAAGGACATATAACATTGACAGGGCGGCGAAGTTCAAATATATGGGTATTCCCGCCGACAGCTCGGCAAGGATATCCGATGAACTGATGGACGCGATAGAGCCGTATGATTACCGATTTTTCCGTGAATTTGAGAAGATATTTTTATCGGGATATTTCTGCGAAAAATATGATGTTGACAAGCGGCAGGTATTCCCGAGGGTGAAAAAGCGTGTGGAAGAAGGAGCAGGCGAAATGCTCCTTGCGGAGTTCCGCCAATATGACAGTGTGAAGATAAAGAGCCAAAAAACCCGGATATACAACAGCCGGTGGCGGTATGTGCTGCTGCCGGTATGGTTTATGACCTACACTCATCACGGTAAGCGGTATTCATTCGTTATGAACGGGCAGACGGGGAAATTTGCGGGGGAATTTCCCGTTTCATGGTTTAAGACTGTGCTTTGCGGGATAGGAGCGGCGGTCGTTGCGGGAGTGGCTTTTTATCTGGGAGCTCTGTAGTATACAATGACGGTTTTGCTGCGGCGGACGGATCTATTTGAAGGTGCGGAAAAGAAAGTTATCGGACAATTTTTTATCGTGTTATATTTTGCGGCTGCGCAAATGTGTGCGGCTGTGTTGAGGTATGAGATCATGAATGTTTTGGCGGCGGTTTTAATTTGCGCTCTTATGTTTTTCGGGGGAGATCTGCGGGCGGGTGATAATTATGCAGATACGGCGGAGTATGTTGAAATTTGTGAAGAGGATAAATTTACTTGTTCGGCGGACAGTGAGGGTTTGTATGCGCCCTATAATTTGAAGAGCAGCCCGGGACTTATGCTGCTGTCTGAAAAGGAAGAGGTTCTGCCGAGGGCTTTTCTGGATGATAGGGGAGAGCTGTTTGCGGAGAATGAGCGAGAGGCTGTAAGGCTTGAGCTGGAGGAATTTTCACGGGAAACGGGTTGGTGTGTGGGAATTTGCACGGGGCATATGTTCAGCGGCAGCGAGAATATTTACAACGGCGCTTTCGGAGAGGAAAGCGGGGTCATGCTGTATATTAACAAAGGCTATGCCAAAATCGAGGCTGTTGGTGAGGCGGCAGAATATGTGAACGGGGAGAGGGCGGAAAATATTTTGCGTCTGACGGAAAGAAATCTGCGGCATGAGAGCTGCCGCAGGATACCGTCACAATTTGGAGAGCGGCTCATTGCCTGCCGCAAAAAGGGCAAGGGCAGCTTTGATCTGTATCCGCCTGCATTTATTATTGCACTGATCTTCGGAATGGCGGCGGGGTTCGGAACGGTGTTTCTTATAAGCCACAGATATTCTCTTTCCGAGCCGCCTATTGTGAACAATTACCTTGATGTGCGGAGCATTGAGGTGTACCGCAGGGAGGATAAGCTTTTATCGGCTCATTCGGTGAAATATAAAAACAATATTATTCAACAGGCCGTCAGGGGCGAGGGTATGTTCAAAAGGAGATAGACAGCGCGGCGCGGACGGTTAATGGGGGAGCTTTATTGCAGGCAATGTATTGCAGGCAATGTATTGCCATATGCCGCGATTTGAAGCGGTTTATTAAAAACTCATTAAAAAATGCCGTGGAAATTAAAGTTACATTAAAATTCTTCGGGGTCTGTTGAATTTTTTGGGAAATTTGCTATAATTATAGGGTGAGCTGCAAATTGCTTGCCCTATAATATTTTTTGAGAAAATGGGTAAAAAAACCGAAAGGAAAAAATAATGAAGATACTTAAACGAGTGGGGAAAATTATGCTGATTATCATTGCTTTTTTGGCGGCGGCGCTTTTGGTCTGCTATATAAATCACCGTGTGCGTCTTGCGGAGGAGGC
Source organism: uncultured Ruminococcus sp. (assembly GCA_947174365.1). GTDB lineage: Bacteria > Bacillota > Clostridia > Oscillospirales > Ruminococcaceae > Huintestinicola. The sequence continues at coordinate 4,102 of CAMWIR010000086.1, forward strand.
GGAAAGGTTCACTGCGATCGGCACTTTGGTCAATGTAAACGGACATAATATGAACGTTTACACCGAGGGGGAGGGAGATGTTACTGTTGTGTTTATGTCGGGGGGAGGCACTTGTTCTCCCGTACTGGATTTCAGGTCGCTGTATTCACGGCTGACGGAGGATCATGCCATTGCGGTGGTGGAAAAGATCGGTTACGGTTTCAGTGATGTTGCCGATATTGATAGAGATATTGATTCGATATTATCCGACACAAGGGCTGCACTTGCGGAGGCGGGAGTGAATGCGCCGTATATTCTTTGTCCCCATTCCATGTCGGGGTTGGAGGCAATTTACTGGGCGCAGAAATATCCGGAGGAAGTATTGGGGATAGTGGGGCTGGATATGTCGGTGCCCGGATATTATGACGATATGAAGATAAACATTCCGCTTTTACGGTTGGCGACCTTTGGGGCAGGGGCGGGGATAACGAGGTTTATTCCGGGTCTCAGTGAAAGCGACGCGATAAAATACGGCACGCTGACCGAGGAGGAAAAGGAGATTTACAGGGCGGTTTTCTACAGGCGCACTGCCACTGTCACTATGATAAACGAAAGCGAGGCAGTAAAGGCTAATGCGGAAAAAACGGCGGCGGGGGACTTTGTGCAGCTGCCTGTGCTGATGTTTATTTCCGACGGCAGCGGTACGGGGTTTGAAAAGGATGAGTGGCGCAGGATTGCCGAGGAATATATTTCCCATATCCCGGGTGGGAGATATATTGAACTGGACTGCCCGCACTATGTTCACAATTATGAATATGAACGGATAGCCGATGAGATGAAGGAATTTATTGAGTTATGTGAGGGTTGACCGGCGTTTTTTTGATATTGGTGAGTGCTTGCTGTCCGGGAAGATGTTTTCCCGGGCGGTTTTTTATATGTGGGTCATTGCATTTGTATAATGCGTATTGCATAAAATTATAGATCGCTTTTGTGCAATGCAACAAACTTGCACAACATTTCGGCAAATTTGCAAAATAACGTTGACTTACGCAAAATGATATGGTATAATAGAATAGAGCGAAAAGTGATAATGGGGGGATTTGCGTATATTATAGGGGAAATGTTTTGGGCAGGAATGTGCGTTCGGTCGGTGTGAATAAAATTTGCGATTGCTATTGAAAAATTTTCCCGGATATAGTATAATTAGTATAGGGAAGGGGTAAGGTGCATTGATATGAAAGAAAACAGGACCGAGGGGAACAGATTTTACAAACCGATAACTGTGTTTAGGGAACTGATGATTAAAGGCTTTTCCCGCCTATGGCGGGGAAAAGCCGCTATCCATAGCCATTTGTAAACTTAAAAAACTGTTTAAAGCGATTTAATCAGCGTTTGCTTAATATAATTTAAAAAGCGGAGGAATTATTATGAGAAAAAGGCTTATAAGTAAAATAGCGGCAGCAATTTCCGGGGCGGCTTGTGCGCTGACGGTGTCGGCATCTGCAGGGCTTACGGCGTTTGCTGCGGTGGATGTTGTGAGCAGGGAATATTATGAGCTGCCCGGGGCGGGGGTCGGGACTGCTGGGATAATGGAAAAGGACGGCAGGATGTTTTCTTACGGGAACGGAGAGACTGCGGTCTTTTCGGGAATAATGTCTGTTGGGGGAGAGACATATTGCTATGTCGAGGGGTGCAAGTGGTTCGGGTGGAAAAAGATAGGGGATAACTGGTATTACTTCGACCCTGCGGACAATGGGAATATGGCTAAGGAAAAGGCGCAGACTGCGCTTGGTACTTACTATTTCAATGAAAGCGGCGCTTGGGACGGCAGATATACCTCAAAGGCGAAAGCTCCTGCGGATTTTGTTTTTTCCTTAGGGGTATACAGCTACGGAAGTTGGCTGACAATTGACAGCGGGACGGGGGTATTGTCAAATGGGGAAAGCGGCATTGAGGGGCTTTCCGAGGGTTATTTTGACCGCAGTATCAAGGCAGGAGTAAAGGACAGGCAGATAATTTATGATACTCTTATGTCCTGCGGTATTGACAAGATTACAGCGCCTGTTACGGGGGCTGCGGTAAATCCCGGGGCGGCAGTGAACACGGACATTACACGGTATGAGGTGAAGTTTACGGCGGGGGGCAAGAGTTACAGTGTTGACGGGGATCAGGCTGCATTCGCGAAATACGGCGAAAACAAGGAAGTGAACGATTTTGCCTATGTTACGGCGTTTTTGACCGAGTATGTCAAGTCCCTTCCCGCTTACCGTGAGACCGAGACGGCAAAGCTGGAGGCAAATCAATTACAGCGTGAGGCTAATTTCATTGACCCGATAATATTCATAAATAAATAATTTTTGAAAATATTGAGGAATGAAGCGAGGTACATCTGACCTCTTACTTCTGACCTCTAACATCTAAAAGTGGAGGTATTATTATGAATGAGCGAAATCTTACTATGCTGACGGATTTTTATGAGCTGACTATGGGCAACGGATATATGCAGGGGGGTATGGCGGAGAGAGTTTGCTGCTTTGACCTGTATTTCCGTAAAGTGCCCGACAGCGGCGGGTTTGCTGTAATGTGCGGTTTGGAGCAGGCTATAGAGTACATCAAGAATCTGAAATTCTCTCCCGAAGATATTGAATTTTTGAGGGGGAAGGGAATTTTCTCCGAGGAATTTCTGGAGTATCTGGCGAATTTCCGTTTTTGCTGCGATGTCTGGGCTGTTCCCGAGGGTACGCCTATTTTCCCGAATGAGCCGCTGATAATTGTTAAAGGGCCTGCGGTACAGGCGCAGTTTGTGGAGACTATGCTGCTTTTATGCATTAATCATCAGAGCCTTATTGCCACTAAGGCGGCGAGGATAGTCAAGGCTGCTGACGGGCGGGCTGTTATGGAATTCGGCTCGAGACGTGCGCAGGGGGGCGACGGGGCTATTTACGGGGCGAGGGCTTCTTATATCGGCGGGTGCAGCGGCACTGCCTGCACAATTTCCGACAAGGAGATGGGCACGCCTGCGCTGGGCACTATGGCGCACAGCTGGGTGCAGATGTTTGACAGCGAGCTGGAAGCATTCAGGGCGTATGCGAAATGCTATCCCGACAGCTGCACGCTGCTGGTGGACACGTTCAATGTGCTAAAATCCGGTGTGCCCAATGCGATAACGGTATTTAAGGAGCTAAAGGCGGCGGGGCACGTTCCTGCGGGCATAAGGATAGACAGCGGCGATATTACCTATCTTTCCAAAAAGGCGAGGAAAATGCTGGACGAGGCGGGATTCCCCGAGGCAAAGATATGCGCTTCCAACTCTTTGGACGAATATATTATTGAGGACATTCTGCGGCAGGGGGCGAAGATTGACAGCTTCGGCGTTGGAGAGCGTTTGATAACCTCCCGCAGCGAGCCTGTTTTCGGCGGCGTTTACAAGCTTACGGCGGTGGAAAAGGACGGGGAGATGATCCCGAAAATAAAGCTTTCCGAGAACATTGCAAAGATAACAACGCCCGATTTTAAAGAGCTTTGGAGATTTTACGATAATTTCACGGGGAAGGCCATTGCCGATCTTATCACCTGCTACGGGGAGGAAGTCGATGACAGCAAACCATACACGATCTTTGACCCCGAGCACCCCTACAAGAAAAAGACGGTGACGGATTTTAACGCAAGGAAGCTTTTGGTAAAAATATTCGACAAGGGAAATTGTGTGTACGAATCCCCTACTGCAACCGAGATAAGAGAATACTGCGCAAAGCAGCTTGACACTCTTTGGGACGAGGTAAAGAGATTTGAAAATCCTCATGAATATTATGTTGATCTCTCTCAGAAGCTTTGGGATAAGAAGCAGCGGCTGCTGAATGAAAGCTCGTTTTAAGTGAAAATATATAAAAGCTTATGACATACGGCAGCGGTTAAAACATCTTTTGTAATATGCTTGCATTTATTGGGATAATATGTTATAATATAGGCAAAGGACAGGAAATTTTAACCGCTGCCGATGTTCACCGTTTATCGGGCGGCGGGAAGCATCTTTTGTTGCAGCGGTGATATTGGGTAAATAGAATTATAGAAAAACATTGATTGAATTACAGGAGGTAAAATCCGATGGCCGAAAAGAAAAAATCAACCAAGCAGGCGCCTGTGAAGCCTGCCAATGCGGAAGAGCGGAAAAAAGCGCTGGACGGCGCTATTGCGTACATAGAAAAGCAGTTCGGAAAAGGCTCTATAATGACGCTGGGGAAGGCTCCCGATTACAATGTGGACGTTATTTCCACGGGGTCTATGACGCTGGATATGGCGCTGGGGATAGGCGGTTTGCCAAGGGGTCGTATTGTGGAGATATACGGGCCGGAAAGCTCAGGTAAAACTACCGTTGCTTTGCACGCTCTGGCGCAGGCACAGAAAAAGGGCGGCGAGGTCGCATTCATTGATGTGGAGCACGCTCTTGACCCTGTTTATGCAAAGGCGCTGGGGGTGGATATAGATAATCTCTTGGTGAGCCAGCCCGACAGCGGCGAACAGGCTCTCGAAATTGCTGAGGCGCTTGTGCGGTCGGGAGCTATTGACTGCATTGTTGTGGACTCGGTGGCTGCGATGGTTACAAAGGCGGAGATAGACGGCGAGATGGGCGACAGCCATGTGGGGTTGTTAGCGAGGCTTATGTCCCAGGCTATGAGGAAGCTTACGGGCGTTATTTCCAAGTCCAACTGCGTTGCCATTTTCATAAATCAGGTAAGAGAAAAGATCGGTATCAGCTACGGCAATCCTGAGACCACACCCGGCGGAAGGGCGTTAAAATTCTACAGCTCGGTGAGGATAGAAGTGCGCAAGGGCGAGACTATAAAGGTCGGCAGCGAGCCTATAGGGGCAAGGACAAAGTGCAAGGTGGTAAAAAACAAGGTTGCGCCTCCTTTTAAGGAGTGCGAATTTGACATGATATTCGGCAAGGGCATTGACCGAATAGGCGAGGTATGCGATCTTGCGGAGGAACTGGGAATAATCAAAAAGAGCGGCGCATGGTTCTCCTACAACGATCAGAAGATAGGGCAGGGGCGTGAAAATGCAAAGGAATATCTGAGGACAAATCCCGAGGATATGCAAGCTATTGAAGAGAAGATCAAGGAAAATGCTCACAATATAGTCATGGTTTCCAAGAAAAGCAAAAAGGCGGCTGCCAAGGACGCGGCTGCTGCCGGTGCTTCTGCGGTGCAGGAGGATGAGGACAGCATTAGTTATGACGAGCCCGAGTCAAAAAAATCTTCCTCTAAGGCGGTAAAGGCGGCGGATATTGAAGTGGACGCCGATGATGATTATGAAGAGTTTACGCCATTAGAGGATTAGAGGTTTGGAAGATTTCAATGCAGGATTTAGCCGTAAGTTTGCAGTGTGTTGTTAAATAATATGCTTCTTGTTGGGATGTGTTATAACGGTGGTGATTTTGGATATTACCCCCTTTAAGGGGGCAATGATGTGTGTGGAGATAGGGCTTGATGATAGACTGTCAAATTATGATGATGTGGGGAATTACAGGAAAGACAGGGTCACAAAAATTTATGTGCACAGGGATATTTTAGCGGACAGCGGGTTAAAAAAGGGCAATGCGATAACGGAGGACGAGGCAGATCTGCTTATTTACAAAAACGACCGAAGGAGGGCAAGGGAACGTGCTTTGCACCTTATGACGGCGAGGGATTATTCTTATGGGGGGCTTTATGAGAAGCTGTCGGAGAATTATTCGGAAGAGATATGCGAGGAGGTTTGCGACGAGCTGGCAAGGCGGGGGATAATAAATGACAGGCGGTATGCGGAGAAACTTTGCAGGCATTTGTTTGAATCGAAAAAGCTGGGGGAATGGGCGGTGCGCAGGGAAATGCGCAGAAAAGGTCTGACAAGCGAGATAATCGAAGAGGCTATTGAGGAATTTACCGAAGAGGATGATTCCTTTGCACGTCTGGAAAAGCTGGTTGAAACAAAGTATGAGCGGTATCTGACCGATCGTAAGGGTGTAAAAAAAGTCAAGGACGCTTTGGCTCGTCGTGGATATTCTTATGATGAGATAAATGAAGTTATTGATTTGTACGATTTGGATTTTGAGTGAAATTTATCGGGGCGCTGCGGGTATTTTCAAGGGATAAAGGAGTAAACGGGAAGATGAAGAAAAAGAATTTCCGAAAGCTGTTTTTAGCGGAAACGCTTGTGTTGACGGCGGTGCTGGGACTTACGGTCTCGGGCTGCGGAGAGCCTGTCAATGAGGACGCGTTTCCTGCGGCGAATATGGTTGACACGGCTGATATTGATACGGGCACGTTTTCCGAAAGTACGCTGCCCGAAACAACTGTTACAACAACTTCGGAAACAACGCTGCCCCGTGAACTCAGGGTATCGTTTACGGCGTTGGGGGATAATCTTATTCATTCGGCAATTTACAATCAGGCGGCAAGGCGGGCGGAAAACGAGGGGGAATATGATTTTTCCCATGCTTATGCGGGGGTGGCAGGGCTTCTGGATAATGCCGATATTACGGTGCTTAACCAGGAAACGCTCATTTGCGGGGACGAATACGGGTTATCTACATATCCTTGCTTTAACAGTCCCGAGGCGTTGGGGGAATATATGGCGGAGCTGGGGGTCGATGTTTTCACCATTGCCAACAACCACACGCTGGACAAGGGCGAAAAGGGTTTGCGGGACTGTCTGGAATATTATGATGAGCACGGATTTGTGCGGGTGGGGGCGTACATTGACCGCAGCGACAGGGAGAATATTCGGACGGTGGAGGCAAACGGCGTTATTGTTTCCTTTTTAAGCTACACGGAGAGCCTGAACGGGCTTTCGCTCAGCGGGGAAACGCCTTTGGAGATAGGGCGCACGCAGGATTTGGAGGTTATTAAATCGGAGATAGCAGCGGCGCGGGAAATTTCCGATATATGCGTTGTTTCGCTTCACTGGGGCTTGGAAAACAGCAGCGAGACGGAGGACTATCAGCGGTCGGCTGCGAGAGAGCTGGGAGAAGCGGGAGCGGACGTGATAATCGGGAATCACCCTCATGTGCTGCGGGAGATAGAGACCTTTGAAAATTCCGACGGCAGGGAGACTATATGCGCATATTCTCTGGGGAATTTTATTTCCGCTCAGTCGGTGGGGACAAATCTTATCGGGGGTATTCTGAATTTTGAGGTAAGCCTGGGGACGGAGGGGGACAAAACGCCTGCGAAAATCGAGGGCATAGAGTTTATCCCCATTATTACTCATTATGACACAAATTATGCAAATGTGCGGCTGTACAAGCTTTCCGACTACAATGCCGATCTGGCGGCGGCGCATGGGGTAAGGGCGTTTACGGGTTTTTCCTATGATTATATTACAGAGTATCTGGAGAAACAGGGGTTGGACGAATTTATGAAAAGCTGAAAATTGCGGCAAAAAAAACGGGAGGGCTTTATTATGATACTTTACAGGGCAAGGGTTACGGGTAAATATGAAAAGGATCTATCGGAGAATGTGATTTTTGCGCCCATTATCGAAAGCGCTGCGCTGGACGAATACGACAGCTCGTGGAGCGTGCTCGTTCACCCGGGCAATGAGGGGCATATAACCTTTTCTTTTTTGGCGGCAGACGCGCCGAGGGTGCTTAAAGAGGGGGACGCTTTTATTCTGCGGGTGGGCAGACTTATCACTGCCGAGGGGGTAGTGGAGAGAATTATGGAGAAAAGCAATTATTAGAGGCAAGAAGCAAGAGGCAGGAATTTAATGCATATAAATTTAAAGACCGAGTTTCTTATTTCTCGGTCTTTTTGCTTTTATTGATAACTTTGTCGGGGAATATAGCGGAGGTCAAAAGGTCGGCGGGTTCAACATCAAGGGCGTCTGCTATGGAGAAAAATGTTTCCAAGGTAAAATTATGCGCCATATTTGGAGCTTCTATCATACTCATTAATGAAGAACTGATGTCTGCCTTTTCTGCAAGTTGTTCCTGCGACATTCCACGAATTTTACGTAATACAGCTATAGCTATTCCTATTTGAATAAACATATCACGGTGGCGCAGAGGAATTTCTTTGGACATTTTCAATACTCTCCTTAAATTTGGGGTGTCATATATTCTATTATATTCACAATAATAATTTTACTCCATTTAATTAAAAACACTATTGACTAAAATAATAAGTAATAATATAATATAATAAGTAAATATTTTTTATTAAGAGTAAATTTATATTATAGAGGTGTTTTATGAATAAAATAATCACATTAACTTCATTGCTGTTTGCTGCTTTAAGTTTAGCATATGCAATAAAGCAAAAGCGTACATTGGACAGAAAAGTCCGTGACGCCGAAATCAAAACAATGCTCGGATACCGAAGAATTTCCACCCAAAACGTATTTATGCACCCTACCGAGGAAGTTTTAAAAAAATTTACGAGAAAAAGCTGTTTGAGTATTGCCAACCAGATTGACAATAATTCTTATTCGGATGATGAGTTTGGAAATTTATCACGTGAATGTGCAGTAGTCATTCTGGAATCGCTGGCAGAAAATATACCGGAAAACAAGAGCCTTGCGGACTACTTTGATGAAAATAATAAGCTTTATTAAGAATATAAATTTAAAGTGAAAACAGAAGGTAATTTGTTTATAAACGGATTCTTATTGTACAAATTGACAAGAAAACCTTTATTGAGCACGGACAAGTTGTTATATTCACCGAATTTTAAAAAAAGTATTGACAAAGCACGGGAAATATGTTAGAATAATAAAGCTGTCGGACA
>CAMWIR010000087.1 GCA_947174365.1 uncultured Ruminococcus sp.
GGAGGTAAGTAAATGATAAAGCTATTGCCATACACAGACGAATACGAAAATATTTTAACAGGTTACATAATATCCTTTTTCGGATTTCATTCTTTGCTCGGCGGAAAAACGGAAAGCCCCGAAAACACACAGGCAAAAGAGAATATTATTATGTGGACTGCCGGTGGGCACGAATTGTATATGATAGAAGATATGGGCATAACTGTGGGGTTTATTCACATATGGTACAAGGGCGGGAATGTTGCCTAGATAGAAGATGTATTTGTTGATGAGGCTTACCGGGGCAAGGGAACAGGCAGCGGGGCAATAAATGCGGCAGAGGAAATTATTAGGCAGAAAGGCGGTTACAGCGCTGTTTGTATAGATGTTGTTCCTAAGAATACCAATGCTTTAAGCGTGTATCACAGGCTGGGATATGATACCCTCGGTATGGTCACGTTACGCAAAGAGTTCGGCGATAATTACCGTGAGGATACTGCCGATGTTCTTGGATATAAATTTAAGATATGAAATTTTGGGGAATGGTTTGGAATGCTGTTTTGATTTTTGGTGGAGATGGTAAATATGCGTGAATATTATATAGTGGAGTTTACTTTAAAAGGCCATAATTATTTTACGATATGGTACACGGATGACAGGGACGGCTTTGTAACAAGCGGTGATAAAATTTATCGGAGCGGAACTTTGAATGAACTGAAAAAATATGCGGAGAATAATAATATTTCTCTTCATGATGATGAAATTGCACGGTTTGATATTGACAGGCTGCTTGGGGTGGATATTTCCGAGATGTCCTGTGATGAGATCATAGGGTATTGGAATATTTTTTCGGATATGGCAGGCAGTGCGGGCATGAGGTTCTGCGGAGACGATAAGGGTTACAATTCGCTGTACAATGAAATTTTTTCGGGGTGCGACGCTGCGGTCACGGTTTTCGGCAGCAAAACGGGGAAACCTTGCGGAAATGAGCTTGATAAAATTAAATTTGTATTGGAGCAAGGCTGCGAGATATTTAATAGGTTAATAATCGCAGTTAATAATCACTGAGCGCTTAATGGGAAGGGTGTAATTTGGGAAACGCAGTTTTGCAAACGGCTGCGGCGGGCTTATCTAAGCCGTTTTTATCGGCGGTTCGCCTTATATTCCGCTCCCCATACTGCCATTGCGTCTAAGATAGGACGCATTGATTCGCCCAGCTCGCTGAGAGAATATTCGACTCTTGGCGGCACTTCGGGGTAAACATTTCTGACAATGATCCCGTCGTCCTCCATAGAGCGGAGACTGTCGGTGAGAACTTTCTGGCTGATACCCTCAAGGTCATTTTTAAGTTCATTGAATCTCCAGGGACGTGCAAGAAGGTTTCTGATAATAAGCAGCTTCCATTTGCTGCCTATAAGCTGAACGGTAGTTGCTACATCGCACACGGGCAGCTCTTTTTTTGTGACCATTATTAATCCGCCTTTCGGTATATGTAAGTTTTTAATATTATAACAATTATAACATTTTTCGGGTCTTTTGTCAAACAAAAAAATTTTATCGCCGCAAATGCCGTAAATACGCAATAGTTACTTTTTTGTAACCGGGTAATAAAAAAGTGCGTACTTGTCAGGTCAAAAAATATGTGATATTATAAAATTACAGGAAAACCTGAAACCATTTTTTAAGGAGGATTTAATTATGAGTGAAGCACTGAAAAAAGTAGCGGCTTTTTCGGGAAGCGCCTGCGGAGCAGCAGACCCCGAGGATAAACCCTCTTCTGCCTGCGGTTCGGCCTGCGGGGCGGCAGACCCCAAAGAGGATAAGCCTGCCTCTGCCTGCGGTTCTGCTTGCGGAGCTTCCGACCCCGACAAGAAGTAATTGTCATTGGAAAAGTCAAAGGCTCTGTCCGATATGATCGGACAGGGCAAATGGTTATAAGAACGCTTTTATGCGTTTTATTATAGATCGGAGGAGTTTTCTTGAAACCGTATTTCGCTTTTCAGTGGCACATTACTGACGTTTGCGATCAACGCTGCAAGCATTGCTACATATTTGCGGAGAACAGCTGCAAAGCCATTACCGAAATGCCTTTTGACAAAATGGAGCAGGTCGTGGAAAGCTGCGTTCAGATGTGTGAAAGTCTCGGCAGAACGCCGTATTTTTATATAACGGGCGGCGACCCCATTCTGCACAAGGATTTTTGGAGACTTGCAAGGCTGCTGAAAGAAAAGGAAATAATTTTTGGTATTCTCGGGAATCCCTTTCATCTGAATGATGATGTATGCAAAAGACTTTATGAACACGGCTGCCGCAAGTATCAGCTTTCCGTTGACGGCATGAGAGAGGTTCATGACAGCTTCCGCAAGCCGGGTTCATTTGATACTACGATAGAAAAAATTGACTGCATAAAAAGGTCGGGAATGTACTGTGCTGTAATGTCCACGGTTTCGGCTGCGAATATAAAGGATATCCCGAAGATAATAGACCTTGCTGCCGAAAAAAATGTGGACGTTTTTGCCTTTGGAAGATACTGTCCCACAAGCGGTCAGAAGTCGGAGAAATATCACATACCGCCGCTTGAATACAGAGCTTTTCTTGAAATGTGTTACGATAAATTCGGGGAGCATAAAGCCAAGGGCTGCAAAACGACCTTTCAGCTGAAAGACCATTTATGGACCTTGCTTTTATACGAAAAGGGGCTGTTTAAGATCCCCGAAAATCACGACCCCGATATGATATATGACGGCTGCCACTGCGGTATAGGGCATATGACAATTCTTCCCACGGGGGATGTTTACGCCTGTAGAAGAATGGAAAGCAGGATAGGGAATGTGTTTGACACGCCTATGCTTGAATTATTTGGCAGTGCAAGTCTTGATGAATACAGGCGGTTCGACAGGTTTGAAAAGTGCTCAAAATGCGAGCTCAGAGGATATTGCCGCGGCTGTCCCGCCGTTACTTTCGGATATACGGGAAATATGTACGCTGCCGACCCGCAGTGCTGGAAAGAAATTTAAAGATAAAGGAGCAAGTAAAATGTTAATGGATATTATTAAATCACGCCATTCGATACGGAAATATACCGACGAGCAGATAAGCCGTGAGGCTCCTGAAAAAATTCTTGAGGCGGGTAATTATGCGCCCAATGCGGGAGGCGGTCAGCGAACCGTAATGGTGGGAGTTCGTAATAAGGAGCTTACGACCCGTATGGGAATTATGAATCTTGCAAAATTTGACCGCTCAAAGCTGGTTGGCAGCTATGTTTCAAGGGAGCAGCCAAGCACTATTGACGACCTGAATATCAAAAACGGGTTTTACGGTGCGCCCTGTGTGGTGGCGATCTTCGGTCAGAATAATTTTTTGTATCGTGTTGCAGACGCTTTCTGCTGCGTCGAAAATATGGTTTTACAAGCGGCGGAATTGGGTATCGCCTCGTGCATAATATCAAGGGGAGAGGAAACCTTTGCAAGCGATGAAGGACAGGCGCTGCTCAGAGAATGGGGCGTTCCTGAAAATTATTCCGCAATTTGCTTTGTGATACTTGGGATTATTGACGGTGAACAGCCGAGCTTTAAGCCGAGAAAAGAAAACCGTGTAAAAATAGTTGAATAGGAGGCTTTGAAATGGACGCAAAAACTTGTCTTGAAAAGCTTAAATATGTGGGGACACTGGCGTTTGCTACAGTTGACAGTAACGGAGCTCCGCAAATAAGAAATATAAGTGCAATCCATTATGAAGAGGACGGAATGTATTTTTTTACGGCAAGGGGAAAGAATTTTTGCAGAGAGCTTCTTTACGACGGCAGAGTACAGATACTGGGGCATACGAAATACAATGAAATGATACGTTTATCGGCTTCGGCAAAGCCTGTGTCCGACGACAAACAAGAGTATTATATCAACAAAATATTTGATGAACAACCTTATTTATCGAATGTTTATCCGGGAGATACAAGAAAAATCGGTATTATTTTTGAGATCCGTGATGCCGAAATTGAATATTTTAACCTTGGAGTAAAGCCCATTTTCAGGGAAAGCTATACTATAGGCAGCGGGTATATAAGTCAGAAAGGATACTGTATAACCGAAAAATGTATCGGCTGCGGAAAATGTTTAAAAAGCTGCCCTCAAAGCTGCATAATATCTGGAAAACCATTTATGATCGGTCAGGAACACTGTCTGCACTGTGGCGCTTGTTATGAGGTATGTCCTGCAAAGGCGGTTGAAAGGCTGGGTACAAAATGAATCAATCGGAAAGACAATTATATCTTATAAAATATCTGCTTGCGGAGGAGGAGAGATATGAAAAAATGCCTGTCCCCGAAAGTGAGGATGAGCGTTTCAGGCTGCTTCGTTCACTTATGAATTTACGTCCGCCGAAGCCGATCTCCGAGGAGTTTCTCGACGTTCAGGACGAATTTCTGAAAGAGATGATTTCCTCAAAGAGTATTACCGATATTGACGGTATGAAGCCGATCGAACAAGGTATTTATTTATGGAGAGGCGATATTACAACGCTGAAATGCGGTGCGATAGTGAATGCGGCAAACTCGCAAATGCTTGGATGTTTTCAGCCTTGCCACGGGTGTATTGACAATGCGATACACACCTTTGCGGGGATAGGGCTGCGGCTCGAATGCGCAAAAATTATGTCGGAGCAGGGCTTTGAAGAACCCACGGGCACGGCGAAAATTACAGGTTCATACAATCTTCCATGCGGGCATATAATCCACACCGTAGGTCCTGTTGTAAGCGGTGCGCTTACCGACAGACATTGCAGGCAGCTTGAAAGCTGTTACAGGTCATGTCTTGAAATTGCCGCTCTGAATGATGTGAAAAGTATTGCTTTCTGCTGCATTTCAACGGGAGTATTCGGGTTTCCGCAAAAGGAGGCGGCGGAGATTGCGGTGAATACGGTAAGGAATTTTATAAAAAGCTGCGATATTGAGGTGATATTCAATGTTTTCACAGAGAAAGACTATGCGATTTACAACGGACTGCTCGGCTGAAATAATTCGTCTGAAGGACGCATTTCAAGCTGCCGAGGCTGTTATTATCGGTGCGGGAGCGGGACTTTCCACCGCTGCGGGTTTTACCTATTCGGGGGAGAGGTTTGAAAAATATTTCTCCGATTTTATAGAAAAATACGGTTTTACGGATATGTATTCGGGAGGGTTTTATCCCTTTGAAACGCCTGAGGAGCACTGGAGCTACTGGTCAAGATATATTTACTGCAACCGTTATACGGATGCGGATAACGGCGTATACAAGCGGCTTTGGGAGCTTGTAAGGGATAAGGATTATTTTGTGCTCACGACAAATGTCGATCACCGGTTTCAGAAAGCGGGCTTTGATAAAAAAAGGCTTTTTTATACTCAGGGGGATTACGGTTTGTTTCAATGCAGTGAGCCTTGTCACGATGAGACCTATGACAATGAAGAACAGATATGCAGAATGTACAGGGAGCAGGAAAATATGCGCATACCCTCGGAGCTTGTCCCGAAATGTCCGGAATGCGGCAAGCCTATGACGATGAATTTGCGTGCGGACGACAGCTTTGTGCAGGATAAGGGCTGGTATGAGGCTGCCGCTCAATATGAAGATTTTCTGCGAACGAGAGGAAATTCACGGATACTGTTTTTGGAGCTTGGGGTCGGATATAACACGCCCGGAATTATAAAATATCCTTTTTGGAAAATGACAGCAAAAAATCCGAACGCGGTTTATGCTTGCATAAATTACGGGGAGGCATTTTGTCCGGATGAAATTGCCGGGCAGGCGATTTGTCTTAATGCGGATATTGCGGGGGTAATTGAAAATTTAAGGTAGAAATGTGAAGAGGCTGCTGCACGGATGCTGCGGCCTCATTTCGCCGGAAATATTAAATTCGGAAAAATCATTCGCCGACTCCAGGAGAATGCGAAATCGTGTTCTTTCTTTCATAAATTCCTAAGAATGCGAGCGTAGGCTCGGTGCGTGAGTCTGTTATTTTTATTCTGATACGATTTGTGGTAATATTTTTCAAAGGAATGATACGTTTGTAGCCTATTACCGTTCCACGATAAATCTCGGCAAATTCGCCGTTCAGTTCCGCCTCAACGGTAAAGCTTTCCACACGCTGGCTGCAAAGGATATTTTCTTTTAAAACAATGCAGCCGACCGTGACCGGTCTTTCCCATTCCGCTGTAATTTCGGCAGTCGTTCTGCCCTTATCGGCAATGTAATATGTGCTGTAATCATCGGTTTTTGCTGCTTCGATATTTCCGCTGTCTGCGGACAAAATCGCATTCACCGAAAGATTTGTTTGGAAAGTATTTCTGATATATTCTCCCAGCTCCGCAAGCCGTTTAACGTCATTTTCACAGAGCAAGCCATTCCTTGCGGGCGGGATATTCAGCAGAAACGTTGAATTTCCGCCCACGGAATTATTATAAATATGTATAAGCTCATCAAGGCTGCGCACCTTGTCGTTTTCGCTTTCGTGCCAGAACCACCCGGGACGGATGGACGTGTTCACCTCTGCAGGGTACCATATTAATTCATTCTCGTTTTTCAGCACCTCACGGCTGCCGAGATCGCTGTCGCTTGCTGTAATTTTACGCAGACGGAATTCTTCGTTATCGCTGTGCTGACTTTTTTCGGAAATTTTTTCGGTATCCTTTGTCCTTTCGGGAACAACGCTCCATTCCGAAATGCGGGTGTGTCCCGCTTCATTCCCGCACCAGCGTATATCGGGACCGCATACAGAAATACATGCGTTGGGTTGAAGTGTACGTATCACGCTGTAGTATCTTTCCCAGTCGTAATGTTGTTTTTTTCCGTCTATGCCCTCGCCGCAGGCTCCGTCAAACCATACGGAAAATATCTCGCCGTAATTTGTCAGAAGCTCGGTGAGCTGCCCCGCAAAAAAATCGTCATAAGGCTTTCCCCGGCCGTAAAGGGGACAGTTTCTGTCCCATGGAGAGAGGTAAACGCCGAATTTTATACCGTGCTTCTTGCAGGCTTCGGCGGCCTCTTTCACAACGTCGCCATTGCCGTTTTTCCAAGGGGACGCTGCAACTGTGTGATCTGTAAGCTTGCTTGGCCAGAGACAAAAGCCGTCATGGTGCTTGCAGGTGAGAATAAGTCCTCTCATTCCTGCCGACTTTACGGCTTTTACCCATTGCTCCGTATCCAAGCTTTCGGGGTCGAATATCAGTGGGCTTTCCGTGCCGTCTCCCCATTCCCTGTCGGTAAAGGTGTTAACGGTAAAATGTATAAAGGCGTAAAATTCAAGCTGCTGAAAACAAAACTGCCGCACGTGAGGGACAATTTTCGTAAGTTGTTCATCGTAAGTCATTATTTCCTCCTCAAAAATATTTTAATGAATTGCTGATTAAAGGCTTTTCTCTATCTACAAAGGGTGAAAAGCCGACGTTCATAGCCATTTGTGAAATAAAATTATATTTTATGTGAGCCAATCAGTGCCTTATTAATATTATAGCACATATTGATAAATAGGTCAATAAATGATATTATCATTACAGCGTGTCACTGGGTTCGCGGCTGAATTTTTAGAGGTTATATTTTCTCACGGGGTCTCCGATTTGACATAACCCCCGATCCTGCGGCATAAACTGTTATGAAAGCAAAAATGGGTATATATTTCAAATTTACCCTCATAACAGGAGGCTGCCATGAGCAATCTGACATATGACGAACAAAAAAAGCGTGCGCTTTCGCTCGCAGAGTACATAATAAAACACAAGGCAACCGTAAGAGCTACCGCTGCAAGGTTTGGGATAAGTAAATCTACTGTACATACGGTGGTAACAAAATAGAAAATGTTGTGGTGGTCGTAAGATAGGCTAATGAGGAATGCTGCCTTCAAATATTTGGTTTTTTTGGAGTTTTATGCGATAATAATTATGTTGGTATTCCGCCTAATACTTAAGTCGGTTCTGAATTATAAAATATGTAAATGTCGAGTAACGTCACAACCACTCTGTCACATTATATCACAAAATATGTCGTTGTCAATACTAAAATGTATGTCTAAGACGGTCTTGACAACGACATATTTCGTGTTTTTAGCCATTAAGCGGTTGTGCTGTCATAATGTGTCGTAACACTGCACAAAAAATAATAACTAAATTTTAGCGCAGTTTTTTGTATTTGTAAAACGTTTTTGTCGGTAGACAAGCTATATATTCTCCAATCGGCTCAAAAAAACGGATGGATATTCATTTAATAGTTCCTTTATTTCCCTTTTCTTTTTTTTAATTGTAGCCATCGCTTCATTTTTATTATGACACGCTCCTATTAACTTTGCAATTTCTTGTGATAAATATCGATCATTAAATCCTAATTCATATACAAGAATTGATGTTCTATCATGGAGACCGTATTTAAGGCCTTGCATTATATTTTGCAGTTGTATAACACATTCAGATGATGTATCATCACCCCTTTGATTCATTATTTCACATATGCTATTGATAATAATAGATGACGCATATCCAAAATCTTCACCACATAATGATACTATCTCATTAAGAGATACCGGATATAATTTTTCGCCCCGATAAAATAAACAATTGATTTTATTTGCATATTTTAGTATTAAGTAATACGAATCGCCATTCATCCACATTTTCGCAATTTCAATTACACTTTCAATCGTTTCGATTTTATGTATTATTTTAACTGATGGGTAGTATTTTAAAACCATTTGTATTGAAAAATCAAGCATTTTCTCTGTCCCTATTTCATTAATATCCAGACAGTCAATTTCTTTTTTCATTTCTATATAGCTATAGCTAGAAATCCAGGATCTTGAAAAGGCACGTTTATCCTCAGCTTTAGGAAATTTATCTAAAACATGAGTACATATGAGCTTAAATAATTCGTGCAATTGTTTCTTCTCGTCGTCGGTAGCTAGAGAATTAGCCAAAGTAGACATTAATAGTGCATCGATAAGTTCCTCAGAGTAGTTTAAATCAATTAATGCAAGTGATATGAATCCTTCTATGTTAGCTAAAATCCTTATTACATGATTAAACCATTTTATAATTTGTTCATCTGATGGCTTATTCCAAGACTGAATGACTTTTTCATAGCGTGCCTTATCAGTATAGTATGTTGTTATTATTTGATAAAAGTCGTATTTACTTTTGTTGATTTTTTTTGGTCTAATTATTTCTAATAGCGTACTGCCGCATTTTTCAGAATTTGATGGTTCTAACAGTTTTTTATAATCGTTCCACTTCCAGTAATTTTTTCTGTTTTTAAAAACAAAGGGATCAGAAAAAATAATAGTACCCTCTGTAAACATGCCGGATCTCGCTGTTCGTCCTATTAAGTTTTGAAAATCTCTTACTTTAATTTTTTCTTTTCCTTGATATATGTTGGATACTATCAGATATTTTATCGGGAGATTAACTCCTTGCGCCAATGTAGAAGTACATACAACATTGGTTATCAGTTCTTTCCTGAGTGCATATTCGATTGCATTTTTGATTCCTTCCGATACTCCTGCATGATGTGCAAAAACACCAAGTTTTGAACTCATATACAGAGGATTTTCATCACCGTAATTCTTGTCAATTAATCTTGACAGCTTATTTATCTCACTTTCGTTTGCTCTATCCATTAAACATTTCACATCTAGTCCTCTGTCATTTAATTGAATGATCCTATCTAAGATTCCGTTTGCACTGGTTTTAGTTCCGCAAAATATAGCCGCATTGTCCTTCGACACTACTTTTAACAAACAAGCAATTGACATATCATAAGTTTCATTCATAATTCCTTTGTTTTGGTCAACATCCGGAAAATATCGTTGCTTCCTTTCTCCTTTTTTCTTGTTCAGTTTAACAACTTCTATCATTCTTGGAACATAAAAATCATAATTATTCTTATTTGTTTCATCAAGAAAGTATAAATAACAATACTTTTTTTGCTCCCACTTTAAAACAGCAGGTAATTTATCAACCATAGCGATAGAATTACCGGTAAAAGCTATCCCGTGATTATCTGTAAACCACTTATTTATTTCATCTACATTAGGCAGGATTGCAGAAATAAGAATCTTTTGAATGTTGGGATTTAACTCACTTATAATTGATGAAATAAGCAGTTCATAATTTGCCCCTCGCTCTTCATCGTCAAATAAGTGACCCTCATCAAAGATCAATTGCCCGATATTATTTACAATACTTTCGTCTTGCCTAAGAATATATAACAGTTTCTCTGGTGTTGTGACAATAATTGTTTTTTTATTTGGATTGAAAAACTCCTCTATTACATAATCAATTTGAAGTAAGTCAGATATCTGATTGACTTTTATGTTATTATCAAAGCATAAATCTGCTTTCAAATCATCGTAGATTTCTCTGCATAAAGCTCTGAACGGTGCTACAACAACGGACAACTTATTTTGTTCAGAACAAAAAGAAGAATAAATTGCAATAGACAATGACTTGGTTTTTCCTGCACCGGTAGGCATTTGAATTACACCTGATTTGCCATTAAACAGTCCTGATTCACACATTAGTCTTTGTGATGGCCATAATTCTCTTACAAAATGATTTGATTTAACTATATTAACCAATGACTCCCTTGAAATATTAGAATACATAGGTAACATAGAAAAAATAGAATACTCAGATTTAAGAATAAATATAGCCAAAAGTGCATCAATCAAGAATATATCTCTAAAGTTATTTTGATCATATATATACTTCCTAAATGAATTGATCAATTTATAGTCTATGTCGGCACCCTCTGTCATTAGTTGATTATATTGTCTTATAAATAAAGATGTGTAGTCATTATTATAGGGATTGGTAGTTGAATTGTTTTCTATATGAGCATTATTAATCAAAATATGGTACAATAAAACATCCAATTTACTATGAGAAAGGTTTAAGGTAGAGAGATTTACTTTTTGAGCTAATACACTTGAACTGCCGACCTGGTCACACAAATAGTATGCGATTGCTCCGACTAAGTAAAAATAATTGTTATCATCAAAATACTTCTGTTCGTTCTCATTAATGTATGTATATGCATCGTAGAATTTGGATGCAAAATATAGCTCCTTTGAGTATTCTCTTACTTGTTTTATAGGTATTTCTTGTCTTATAATACCCGATGATAAATCTGCTATACAAGCTATAGCCAATGGAAAAAGCTCATCAATATTCACATCTTTTTTTGATTTTAGATCATCTGGAACATTAAATTCTATTTCCTTTGCTGATGCACGAGCACGTTTCAAATAGTACTGTGAGTTACTCTTTATTTGCATTTTGAAGCCCTCTCATATAAACTGTGAACGAGTTTCATAAGATTTTCTCGTTTTATTACTATTAACCATCGTGTTTGTCCTTTTAAATCCACTGACTTTAATAGTTTTTCTGAGTATGTTTCGGTATCATGTACTGCTGCAGCACCATATCTATCAATATATGGTCTATCAGGCTTGTTTTGAAATCTCTGAATTTGCTGCGTTTTTTCAAGTTGTCCTGTCTCAATATATAACTGTTTTAAGGCGCTAAGTGTTTCTCCTTTTCTGATAGGATCTTTAAATGAATCATCAATTGCGTCTTGCAATCGATTTTTTGGCACTTTTCCGCTTGCTTGTGCTTTAACTTCAAATGTTACTAATTCATCGCACAGATCATTTGGCTTTCCTGATATTTTGTAGGCTATCACATCAGTTCCTTGAGTGGATGAACTCCTGTTAAATTTGTATGTGTACCTTTCTCTAGGCACAGTATATCCTAAAATATATTCTAAGAAATCAGAAATTAGCAATTCTCCGAAATCACCCGATCGTGTTGCAGGTCCAAATCCGTCTGTTTTATCAGGAAACTTCTGCGATAATAAGTATTCCTCTTTTGTCATTCCGGTTCCATCTATTAGTTGATCCAAAATTGCATCACTACAATAGTTTTGCCGAAAACAATTAGCCCATTCGTTAAGAGATATTTCATCAATATCCGAACTTAGCTCAAAAACTTCTATTTTATTTTCATTATTGGTTATAATATCGGGTAAGGGATTTAGAAAGTTAAGATACTTCATGATTTCACTCCAAATTATCAAAACATTATTTCGTTTGGGAAAGAAAGAGATTAATATAAATTTCTTGATCTATTCATTGTTTACAGGACTCTATATTTTTTATAAAACATCTCATGCTACTTTTCGGACTAAAAAAAGACTACTGTAAACTTTTGTGTATAGAGTTATTATATCACATTATATCGAATTTTGCAAGTATCTTTAGTTGTAATATTGTAGTGCTACTATATGCTAATCTTTGTTCTCGCACAGCTTAGACATTTCGTAAACTGCATCTGCCACATGAGCAAGCTCGTCAACGGACAAATTTCGTACTGTAAGCACAATACGGTCGATGATCTCCTGCTTTTCGGTATTTGAAAACACTTCTCCTGTGATATCATCGTTAAAAAAGTCCGATAAGGTTATATCGAGTGCTTCTGTGATTTTTCTCAATGTTGTAACAGTAGGGATTTTTAAACCTCGTTCAAGATGACCCAAAAATGCGGTGTTTATCTCCGCTTGCAACGCCAGTTTTTCCTGACTCCAGCCTCGTGCAGTTCTATATTGTTTTATCTTTTTTCCAACATAATTATCCTGTTTCATATTTTGACCTCCCAAAGTGCAAAGTACTTATAAGTATTATTCTACATTCTGAAAGTAATATTTACAAAATACAATCGGTATTTTATATAATACCTATAATGATGTATAGCTTCTATCAAAGTAAAATTTTTTCATAGATAGAAAAAAATAATCGGTTATATGAAAAGAAAAAATGCTTAAAAGTATTTTATATAATC
>CAMWIR010000088.1 GCA_947174365.1 uncultured Ruminococcus sp.
GGATGTAAGCGAGCAGCTTACTGCCGAATTCCCCATGGGCGAAGGTACGACCCTTGATTTTTCGGGGGGAATGGCGGCAGGTGAGATCATCACCACTCCTGTTACAGATGAGGACGGAATGATCGTCATATTTGACGAGGAGGCGGGAATTGACGCCACTTCCGCTGTGGTTCCCGAATCTGTGGAGCGTTTTCTGGCGGACAGTTCCCTTTCGGAGGAGGAATCTCCCGAAAATGAAAACACAGATGATATGCCTGAAATGTCCGAAGTATCCGAAAATTTCGATGCGTCCGACAGTGAAGGGGATGAAGAGACAGTGGAGATTCCCGATGATAATTATTCTGCGGACAGCAATATCGGTGAGGATATTTCCGTAAATGAGAACGGGAAAAGCGATGAGAAAAGTTCGGAGAAAAAACGTCCTTTTATTGCCGGGCTGTTCCCCTGGGCGGGCGACAGCGTGGGAGAGGTCATCAGAAAGATAATTTTTCTTGTTTCCGCCTGCGTTTTTATCGGGGCGGGGGTAATGCTTGTGGGCACTCTTACCGACTCGAAGGAGGCTATTGAAGAGCAGCAAAGCCTTCAATCAATGATAACTACCACTGTTGCCACCAGCGTCAACGAACTGGGCGAAACAGTGACTATCCCTCCGACCACGGAGGAGAGGATAAGCCATGTGGAAAGCCTTATGAATGATTTCGTGGAGGTTTCGGGAAATGTTAAAGGCATTCTCGAAATGCCCTCCTTGGAAATAAATTATCCTGTGGTTCAAGGTACGGATAACGATTATTATCTGACCCACACCTATGACGACCGCAAAAACCGGGCCGGCGCAATATTTATGGATTACAGGTGCACTCATACAGCCGAGTACACCTCACCGAGCCTGGTGCTTTATGGGCACAATCAAAGCGACGGCACGATGTTCGGCAAGCTCAAATATTACAAAAACAATGTGGACTTTTACAAGCACAGTCCCATGATATACTTTAACACCGATTTTGAAGCGGGCGATTATGTTATCTTCGGCTACTTCATTTCCAATGTTCATGAATACCAGGATTCCTCGGGAGAGGTTTTCCACTATCACGATTATATCGAGACCTTGAATAATGAGTCCACCTTTAATTGGTATATGAGCGAGGTTCAGGAACGCAATCAGATAATTTCCCCTGTGGACGTGGTTTTCGGGGACAGGCTTCTGGTGCTTTCCACTTGCAGCAGCGAGTACAATGACTCACGGTTCGTGGTCATGGCAAGGAAGTTACGGGCAAACGAATCCTACGGAAGCTTTAACTTCCGAGCCGCAACCCTTAACCCATATGCAAAGCAGATAGACTGGGACGCTATTTTAGCCTCCAACTCCGTGCCTGTAATAAGAAACAGTCCTGCGCTTGTTTCGGCTGTGGACGGCGTTCCGGGAAATGCCGACAGTATTCTTTCATCGGTTTATCAGCAGTATGAAAACAGTTACGGCACTATGGAGGTAATTTCCGACAGCAACACAGATATTCAGATAATAAATGAAGAAACT
Source organism: uncultured Ruminococcus sp. (assembly GCA_947174365.1). Lineage (GTDB taxonomy): Bacteria > Bacillota > Clostridia > Oscillospirales > Ruminococcaceae > Huintestinicola. The sequence continues at coordinate 1,535 of CAMWIR010000088.1, forward strand.
GTGATTGATGATATTCCTTTGGCCGAGGAAACAGAGGCTGCTGCAACTGCCAATGCAACAGCCGCAAACACCTCGGCTGCACAGGAAACCACCTTGACGGCAGCTTCGGAAACAACAGCTGCTAATACCGACAGCTCTTCTTCGGATACAACAGTATCGGTAGAAAGCGAGACAGCTTCAAGCGATACAGCTGTCGGTTTATCAGATAACCCGGACACCGTTTCGGACGCTTCACAGGTACAATCAGAAGAAAATATTACATGATCGTTTTACATACAGTAAGCAGCTTAAATTTTACTGTAGCATATGAATTCGGGGTTAATTTGAATAACGAGGTTTGAATTTCTATGTCAAAAAGCGATGAAGTGCGGGGCAGCCGCTATGCAGATACCCATGCACGTCCAAAAAAGTCCTTTGCGGAAAGCTTTATACCTTCCAAAAATGACACAAAAAAGGAACGTGAAAACAAGCTTATTACCCTTGGAGCTGCTGTGGTACTGGTTGTCTGTCTTGTGATCTTGGGAAACTTACTTTTCCAGTATATTGAGGCAAAGCTCAACCATGACAAGGTTGCTAATATTATAGATCAAAGCGGCACTCCGAACATTGTGGTGATTCCTCGTGCTGATAAGGAGATCGACACGCCGAATGCAGACCCTGTTTCGGACATACCCGCTGTAACAGAGCCTGTGAGGGTTCCTTTGACTCTTACTCCTGCTGCCATTGAGCTGCTGGCGGAAAACCCGGACACGGTGGGCAGCGTAAAGATCCCCGGCTGTGTAAGCGAGGTAGTGGTAAAGGGAACGGATAACCTTTATTACCTTGACCACAACTTCTACGGCAAGAAGCGGCAGGTGGGAACTTGCTTTGCGGATTACCGCAACAATCTTGACCCTTACGAGCGTTCGGATAACATTATCCTTTACGCCCATAACAACAAAGACGGAAGTATGTTCGGAAATCTGGACTACTACCGCTGGAATCCCGCTTACTGGCAGGATAATCCATTTGTTTACTTTAACACCAATTACACAGAGGAGATCTACGTTATAGTATCCTCCTTTGTAACAAACACCTTGCCAGAGCATGATAACGGAAATGTTTTCGATTATCAGAATTATATTGATTTCTCGGAAACCTACTCCTATGATTATTTTATGGACGAGATAACAAAAAGAAGCCAGATAATCACGGGGGTCGAATGCACACGGGAAGATAAATATCTTACCCTCTCCACCTGCTCAACGGAATTTGATGAATCCCGTCATATTCTTGTGGCAAGAAAGCTCAGAGATGATGAGACCACAGAATCCTTTGATCTGAGCGTATTTGAAAAAAATTCCAATCCCAAATGGCCTGCTATCTACTATAAATATAACGGCGGGTCATATGTTGAGGAATGATCGGGAAAATTTCTGCAAGGACTCAAAGTCCTGTTTTCCCGAATAAAAAGAACAAAAAAGAGAAAAAGAAAACGAGAAAGGATCAAACATTATGAAGATCAGACCTGTACTCAACAGCATAGCGGCTTTGTCGGCTATCGGAGTATTCTACACATTTGCTTTCTGCATGGTGGATGATGTGGATGATTCCGAAATATCCAAGGAGTATTATTATAACACAGCTACCGAAAAGCCCGAAGAAACAGATCAGCTTCCTCTTATGTCTGAGGATATCGGCATGGGAACATTAGGAGTAAATACGGCGTCGGCCAATCTTGTCGGAAGAAGCGGTTACAAAACCGAACAGGCGGACATTCCTGCTCAAGAGGATGTGGCGGACGTAAGCAGCAAGCTTGACAATGAACCCGGCTATGAGGCGCAGCCCGACGGCGAAAATTACAGTGACGGGATCGTTATTACTCCCCTTACTACCGAGCAGACAGACCCTCACAGGGAAGTCACCGTTACATATGTTCCTGCGGAGGCAGTAAATGCGGAAAACACTGCGGCCAGCGTTGACACCGCACCCGCAGCATACACAGCAGAGCCTGTGGAAGTGGATTACAACAGCGTTCCCGAGGATATTGCGGGCGATGTGGTACTGTCCGAAAACCGTTTGCAGAATTCCTCGGAGGATTATATGAATGCTCTGACCAATTTCCCCTCAAACAGGGAGGATATTGATAATGAGCTTATCCCGAGTGAATCCGATGAACTTGCTCCTACAATTACGTTCCCGGAAACATCTGTGACAGATTTCAGCCTTTGGAGCGACCCTGCGCAGACAACGGGATTGGTTTATTCGGAGGGTACATATTTTGAGACCTCCTTTACCACAGCTGCAGAGCTGCCGACTAATACCGAAACCGGCAGCAAGTCCCTTATCACATACGACTCTGTGACGGGAGCTGAGATATTTACTGCAAAATTTGACGGCAAAAAACAGCAGGTAGACGCTTACAAGCTTATTTGCATGATACTTTCCACTGAAATGTCCCCCTCTTTCAGCACAGAAGCGCTGAAAGCTCAAGCTGTAGCGGCATACTCCTATGTGAAATACCACAATGTGAACGGTCTTGTGCCAACGGTTTTGGTCAAGCATGATATTCCACAGGAAATGTCCTCGGCAGTGTCGGCGGTATGGGGCAAATGCTGCTATTATAACGGTGCTGTGGCACAGACGGTATATACTGCGTCAACGGCAGGCTCGACTGCAAGGGCTGTTAATGTATGGGGCGGCAAGGATGTGCCTTATCTTCAGAGCATTCCCACTTCCTTTGATATAACCGACGACCCAAATTACGGAGTAACAGCCACATATTCCGAAAGTTACATACGGCAGGCACTGGAAAATTATTTCGGAATAACCCTTTCAAATTCTCCCGAAAACTGGCTGGTAGTTACGGAAAGGATTGACGGCAGCTATGTTGCAAACGTTTCCGTTGACGGACAAAAAAATGTGAGCGGCAGAAAGGTTCGTGAAAACATATTAGGCTTCGGTATAAAAAGCTGGGCATTTGATGTAAGCTACAGCAACGGCGTGTTCACATTCGTTACATACGGCTACGGTCATGGGGTAGGCATGAGCCAGAATGGCGCAAATATTCTTGCAAAACAAGGATATACATACGATCAGATCCTTGCCCTGTATTTCCCGGGAACTACCATTGCGTGATATTTACAGATATTTTTAAAAATTATACACTGCTCCCCTGCTTTATCTGCAAGGGAGCAGATTTTTTATGAAAATAAAGTGAAAGGTAATGACAAACCGGAAATAATGTGGTATAATTATATTATGGTAATTTCAAACATCAAAAAGCGAGGTGCTTAAAAATGACAACCTATGACCTTATTATGAAAAAAAGACGGGGCGGAGAGCTTTCCGAAGATGAGATACAATGGTTGATAATGTCCTATGTATCGGGAGATGTGCCCGATTATCAGATGTCGGCTTTTTTAATGGCAGTATGCTTTTCATCTATGACGGCAAAGGAAACCGCAGCTTTGACACTTGCTATGATGAATTCGGGAGATGTGTACGATCTTTCCGAAGAATTGGGAACTTGTGTTGACAAGCACAGCACGGGAGGGGTCGGGGATAAGGTAACACTTATCGCAGCCCCTATTTGCGCTGCCTGCGGAGTAAAAGTTCCGAAAATGTCGGGCAAAGGACTGGGACATACGGGAGGAACTATAGATAAGCTGGAATCCATTCCAGGCTTTCGCACTGCCCTTTCCCATGATGAATTTATTGACATAGTGAATAAAGCGGGCTTTGCGGTGGCAAGCCAGACAGGCTCTCTTGTACCTGCGGACAAGAAAATTTATGATCTGCGCAACGCAACCGCTACGGTAGACTGCATTCCCCTGATAAGTTCCAGCGTTATGAGCAAAAAGCTTGCCACAGGCGCAAGCTGCATTGTACTGGACGTTAAATCGGGAGACGGAGCGTTTATGAAAACAGACGAGGATGCCGAATCGCTTTCCCTTTCCATGATAAGCGCCGCAAGATCCCTCGGACGTAAATGCTCCGCTATTATAACCGATATGAGCAAACCCTTGGGACGAAATGTAGGCAACGGACTGGAGGTAATTGAGGCAGCTGAGGCGCTGAAAGGCAGGTGTCCTGCGGATCTGTATGAGATCTGTATGGCAATATCGGCGCATATGATGAGCCTTGCAGGAGCTGGAACAGTAGATGAATGCCGAATCAAAGCAGAAAAAGCCATTTCCTCCGGGGACGCTTTTTGCGCATTTGAAAAAATGACCGAGCTGCAAGGAGGCAACAGCCATGCACTTACCGATTACAGCCTTTTGGGAAAGGCGAAAAACATCTTAGAGGTAAGATCCCCAAAAAGCGGATACATTAACCGGATCTCCTGTGAAAAAACAGGACTTATCGCCCTTAGTCTGGGCGCAGGCAGAAAAACCAAGGAAAGTTCTGTTGACCCGACTGCCGGGATAATTTTTGAACGGACAGTGGGCGATCATGTGAACAAGGGAGCGGTTCTGGGAACTGTTATGTCCTCCTCGGTAAATGATCTTAGCGGCATTGGAGAGGAATTTACAAAGGTTTTCGGCTTTTCGGAGAAGGCTGTCCCCTGCCGACCCAGTGTAATAAAGGAAATTTCGGGATAAAGTGCCGATCTCAGGCAATTTCATAATAATCGAAAGGCGGTTTGCATATGACCCAAACCATCAACAACATATACCCCACACCCGAAGAACGCCACAGTCTGCGGAGGCATTACGCTAAGGCGGGGCTTATAATATTGGCGTTTATTATTATTTTTCATGGACTAAACTATCTTGTACTGCACATAAGCGCGGGAATAATCGGCGGCAGCTTTGATAAGGCTGCAATAAAAGCGGGTAAAGCAGTAATAAACGCCGACCCTGTTATGCGAACTATTTACGGCTACGGTATGCCCTTGGCGGGAGATATTGCCGCCTTTGGAGTGGGACTTTTGGTAACAAAGTGCCCCATCTCAAAAAAAATCACTCTGAAAGGCTTTAACGGCAAGGACTTCGGAGTCTGCTTTGTTATGACCTTTTCCCTGTCCACAGCGGCAGCCCTTATAAGCCAGATCATTTTATCCATAATTATGTTTTTGAGCGGCAAATCAAGCGATGTGGCAGATACTGTTACATCCATCACACTGTCTCCCGAAGTTACTCCCCTATGGATAAACGTTATAATCGAGCTTTACGCCTGCATTATTGGGCCTATATTTGAGGAACTTATCTTCCGGGGGGTGCTTTTGGAGGCATTGCGCAAATATGGCAACGCATTCGGAATAATTGCTTCCTCTATAATGTTTGGACTTGCTCATGCAAATTATATTCAGTTCATTCCTGCAATGATAATAGGAATGGTTTGGGCATATACGGCGGTAAAAACAGGTTCGCTTATTCCATCGATCATCCTGCATATCATTAACAACACGGTTGCTTCCCTGCTTATGGCAATGATCGAATTTGCCTCTCCAAAGGGAGAAGATATTTTTGACCTTGCCCAAAGTATGCTTAACAGCGTTCCTATTGTTGTGGCGGTTATGCTGAATATGGCTGTGCGGGTAGGCTGTGTTATTGCATCCATTATAATAATCGTGCGCTTTTACTCCTCGGGAAAAAGACTGTTTACTCCCAGCGAATACTGTCAAAAAAGAACTTGGCGTTATTTTTTGACAAGCTTTGTTTGGATAATTTGTATAAGCTATTTGGGATACAGGACATTCACAAGTCTGCCGCTGTAGAATATAATAATCAGAGGACTGCTTGCGTTGGAGAAATATCCAAGGACATTATCGGCAGTACCTTAAAAATGATTGTAAAAATTTTATCCGAAACCGTTTATTTTCCAAAATATCGGTCAAAATATAAACAGACAAACAAAATCCAAAGACCTTGAAAGGATGAAAAACAATGTCTGTTAAAAGAGGAGAAATATACTATGCAGATCTTAGTCCTGTAGTCGGCTCGGAACAGGGCGGGATACGCCCTGTTCTGATAGTTCAGAATGATGTGGGAAACCGTCACAGTCCTACTGTTATAGCTGCTGCCATAACCAGCCAGCGAGAAAAAACGAAGCTGCCCACACATATTGAGCTTAACGCAGATAAATGCGGGCTGTCAAAGGACAGTGTAGTGCTTCTGGAGCAAATTCGCACCATAGACAAAAAGCGCCTGAAGGAGCGCATGGGCGAGCTTGACACGCCTTCGATGAACGAAGTGAATAACGCTCTCTCCATAAGCTTTGGTCTTGGCTCGGGCGGGCTTACATAAGCCGTCAGCGTATCGCTTCAGTCAAGCACTGTATAAAAAAACTCCGTTTCTCCTTTTGGAGAAACGGAGTTTCAGATTACCGCCGAACTCACTCACCATATGATAAATCTCTCACCGCAAAACCTACATATCAAAGCTTTTGCGGCGATTTCGTGTCCATAATTCTAATGAAAATTCATTATAAGACAGTTTGAAAAGGAGCTGTTGCAATGATTGTGCAACAGCTCCTTTAACTGTTTTTTAGCGGGCGGCAAATACATATCGCCTCTATCTAAATATAGCGCTTAAGTGCAGCACCGTATTTACTGTTATGCTTTGACCATAGACTGCTTCAATACTCTGCCATTACGCAAATTCTTGTAGCCGTAAAGTACGACCTCTTTTACTGGTCCCTCTCCTCCGCCGGCCGGCTTCTTTGCAAAGAAAGCATTTTTGCGCTCTTCTCTGCTCATTACCTTTGTATGCTGCTCCTCATCAAAGGGATCGCCGGGCTTGGTGTCAAGTAAAGCATAAATGGGTGTGGGATAACTGCTGTTGTGGAAATCCAGGAAATATTTGAATATCTCGTTAAGTGTCTTAACATCCGAGAAGTCCTCGTTGTTGATCTTTTGCTGAGTAAATTCCCACAACGCTTGAATATGCCCCCACTGAGCGCCGCTGGAAAGGAAGCTGCGAACGTTCAGATCCTCGTTGAATACCTCGGTAAGCCCCGACTTTGTACCGGGAGTAAGTCCCTGATATTTCTTGAACATCTCAGTCAGATCGCCAAAGGTAGCGTTATACGCCTCCATATCCGAAGCCATCTTCTCAAGCTGAGTGTTCTTGCTGTTGATCTCGGCTGTAAGCACTGAAGCCTGCTCTTTAAACTCCTCTGCCTGGGATTTCAGAGCCTCGGTATAGTTGCTTATCTCTGCGATCTGATTATCCTTGGTGGCAATATCATTGGCATACTCCTGAACCTGTGCGGAAAGGTCGGAAACTTGCTTGGTAAGAGGATCCACCTGGGTGCGCAAACTATTGATAACAGCATCGCGCTCAGCAAGAATACTGCGGGCATTCTCGACCTCCTCAGCGTATGCATTGGCAGTCTCGGCATATTCGTTTATTTTCTGCCTCAGAACGATCATACCCTGAAGCTGAGTGTTAAGAGTGGAGATAGTGCCGTCCTTCTTGGCGATCTCCTCATGAAGCGTATTGAGATTTGCGTTTGCTTCATTTATCTGCGCCTCGGCAGCCTCGGCACGCCTCTTGTATGTATCCACATCTCCTGCGGCAGTCTCGGAATGTCTCTTGGCAGCGGAAAGCTCGGCGGAAATTTCTGCTATCTTTGCAGCAGTCTCCGCATCATTTTCTGCAATAGTTACCCGAAGCTCTTCTATAGTCTTGTCCTTTTCCGCAATTTCGCTGCGAGCCTTGTTTACCTCAGTCTCATATCCGCTTATCTTGCCCTCAAGCTCGGAAATGCTCTTGGTAAGCTCGGCATTCTTGGCAACTGCCTCTGTGGAAGCGGATGAGAGCTTCTGCTCAGCCTCGCTGAGTTTAGCGGCTGTTTCGGCATTTTCCGCCTTAAGCTTTTCAATCTCAGTGTTCTTGGCGGTAAGAGCGTCTGCTTTTTGAGCATTCTGCGAACGCTCAGTGCCAAGCTTTGCGGTAAGGTCGTCAACGTTTGCTTTAAGCTGCGCCAGTTCTGTTTCCGCAGATGCTATAGCCTCGGTTTTCTGCGTATGCTGAGCCTTTTCCTTTTCCAGCTTCGCTGTGACCTCTGTAAGCTCGTGAGTAAGTCTGCTTATCTCCGAATCTTTTTCGGAATCGGTGGAGCTGAGCTGATTTTTCATATTTTCCGCCGCACTTGTAAGGGATTGAACCTGTCCCTTTAACGCTGCTTCCGAAGCTGTAAGTTCGGAAATCTTCCCGTCCTTTTCTGCGCTTGCCGCCTTGATACTCTCAAGCTCGGAAAGCTTAGCATCTTTCTCTGCGCTTGCAGTCTTTACCTCCTCAAGTTCCCTTGTAAGGCGGGCTATGCGGTCGGCAGAGAGCTTCTCGCTGTCATCCCCTGCACTGTTCAAACGGGTAATAGTCTCCGTAAGCTCTGTGATCTTCTTCTCCTTATCCTCAAGAGTATGCATTGCAGCCTCGGATCTGGCGTTAAGCTCGTCAAATTCGGCTTTAAGCTGATTGTACTTGCTTTCGGCGTCTGCCCCGGATTTTTCGAGCGCCTCCTGCAATTCCTTGATCTTCTTTTCATACTCCTCAACCTGAGCAGCAGTGCTGTCATCTCCCATAAGCTTGATAATTTCACTTTTAACGCTGTTGTCCTTCAAGCTTTCCAACAACATTCTCCGAAATTCCGCAAAATCCATTGATTCACAACCACCGTTCTTTAAGTAAAATTTTGAAAACTGCCGACCGTTATCCCGATGATCGGCAATTTTATTAGGTTAAAAACCCGTCTATATAAATTATAGCACAATATTTATCATTTGTCAAATAAAATTTTGTAGAAAATGTTCAGAAATTTTTGTAAATTTACACAGTTTTATTATTATAATGTTAATATTTTCTAACTTTTATTTTCCTGTTCCCTGTACCTTTGGGCAAGCTCTGTCATTTTCCCGACAATATCCTTATTCCAATGGATAAGGTCTGTAATTTTATCGCAGGGAAATTCCCCGCAAACGCCGCAAAACAGGGCTCTATGCTCTCTCACACAGGCGTGAACCCTGCACCTCCCCGACTCTGCCCATTCGGGCACATATCCGTCTGCATCAATGCAACCGGGACAAATTCCCTTTGCCTTTTTTTCGCACCCCTCGCAGCATTCACCGCAGGCGGTTATCTTGGAAAGATCTGCCGGACCCGTCATTTTATATGCACTCCTTAAAAATTTTACAATACTATCTTTCCCAGATTCAGAATAAGCACTGCGCACAAAAACAGCAGTGAAATACCAAGATACAGATAATCCCTGCCACCCGACACAAGAGTTTTCAGCTTTGTTCTGCCCTCGCCTCCGTGATAGCAGCGGCATTCCATAGCCACTGCCAGTTCCTCCGCACGTCTGAACGAGGAAACAAACAAGGGTATCAGAATGGGAATAAGCGCCTTTGCCCTCTGCAAAAGCGTTCCGCTGTCCAGATCGGCTCCCCTGGCTTTCTGGGCGGACATTATCTTGTCGGTCTCCTCAATGAGCGTAGGAATGAACCGCAGCGCAATAGTCATCATCATGGCAAGCTCATGGACGGGAAATTTTACCTTTTCCAGCGGCTTTAACATCTGCTCAATAGCGTCTGTCAGCACAATTGGCGATGTGGTGTATGTCAGCAGGGACGACCCGCAGATAAGAGCAATTAGGCGAATTATCATATACCCGGAGGTTATAAGACCGTTGTCGGTTATGTGTATACCTAAAAATTCAACCACTGTTACACCGTCTATAAAAAAAATATTAAGAACAGATGTAAAAATAATTACAGGCACGATCGGCTTCATACTCCGCAGCAGCAGCTTCGGGGAAAGCTTTGAAACAGCAAACGCCAATATGAAAAACACCAGTGCGCAAATAAGAGGCAGCAGCCCATCCGCCGCAAAAAGCATTATAATAAATACCGCCGTTATCACTATCTTGAACCGTGCGTCCATTTTGTGCACGGGCGAATCCCCCGGGAAATACTGTCCTATAGTAATATCCTTAAGCATTTACACTGCCTCCTTTTTTGTCCCGGACATATTCCTCAATGGTTTTAAGCGCAAAATCCACCGTGTAAACGTCCGTGCGAATGTCAATGCCCTTTGCTTTGAGCAGTGAAAATATCCTTGTTATACTTGGCACATCAAGCCCTATCCCCGAAATTTCCTCCGCCTGCTTGAACACTTCGGGCGGCGTGTCGAAACAGAAAACCTCACCCTTGTTCATTACAAGAATTTTCTCCGCAAACCTTGCCATATCCTCCATGGAGTGGGAGACAAGCAGCACCGTTGCCCCCGTGCGCTCCCGATATTCCTTTATCTGCGCTAATATCATCTCCCGACCCATAGGGTCAAGTCCCGCTGTCGGTTCGTCCAGTATAAGCACCTTCGGGCGCATTGCCATTACCCCCGCCACCGCAACACGCCGCTTCTGTCCTCCCGAAAGCTCAAAGGGGGATTTATTAAGCAGCTCGCCTCCAAGCCCCACCAGCGCCGCCGTTTCCAGAACTCTGTCCTTTATCTCACTCTCCGAAAGCCCCATATTTTTAGGCCCGAAAGAAATGTCCTTGAAAACCGTTTCCTCAAATATCTGATATTCGGGGTATTGAAAGACCAGCCCCACCTTAAAGCGTATCTCCCGCAAGTTCACGCCCTTGTCCCAGATGTTCACTCCGTCCACCATAACACTGCCAGATGTGGGCTTGATTAATCCGTTCAGGTGCTGGATAAGGGTGGATTTTCCCGAGCCTGTATGCCCAATTATCCCCACAAGCTCCCCCTGCTCTATTTCAAGGCTTACATCCTTTACCGCAGTTTTCTCAAAGGGCGTACCCTCACTGTATGTGTAGGTCAGTTTTTCCGTTTTTATTACCGCCATAGCTTCCTCCGTTAGCTTTTATACTATCATATATGGTCTATATTTTAATCTTTTTATTTACATTTTCCCGCAAATTTCTCAAATATATCCGAAAGCCGTACATCAAGCTTTTTGCGCCTATTAGGCTGTTTTACTTTCATTGTACATTACAGAAGCTCCTTTTCGTTAATTTGTTTGATATATGATATAAGTGGACATTCTTATTCCACATTTAGGCACGTTTTTCAAATAAGCTGTGATTACACTCCGCTATGTTAAACAATTATGCGAACAGTCAGATATTATAAAATTCCCTTAACGCCTCCGCCAGCTGCTGCGGTTTATTCTTATTGACCTCATGCCCCGCACCCGCAATTATTCTGACAGCGCCGCTTTCTGCTCCGGGAATCTTTTCGGCAAGTACCATTGCCGCTTTTTTGTTTGGACTGTCTTTTTCTCCGATTATAACAAGGGTTTTGCAGGAAATTTTCGGAAGCTTCTCAGTAAAATCCAGCTCCGCC
>CAMWIR010000089.1 GCA_947174365.1 uncultured Ruminococcus sp.
CCCCTTTGTAGACCTGAACGTCACACCCATTACCATCGAAAAGGGCGGGGGGCGTGCAAGCAATGTTCCATGCGGCGGCGGCGTGACAATCGGGGAGGGGGCTGTTATAGGGGCGGGCAGCGTTGTTACAAGGGATATTCCTCCCTATACCTTTGCGGCGGGAAATCCGTGCAGAGTCATCAGAGAGATAACAGACAAGGACGGACTGGAATTTCACCCTGAGCTTTTCTGATCGGTAAATGCCCGGCGGCTTTGTGTTTATTGTAGGAAAAAATGGTTTTGTATCATTATTATGACAGGTCGGGAACGCCCTTTCGGAATTTATCTGAGCTAACGATAGACGAAGCGAAAGCCGTTCTTTAAAGAATAAAGTCCGAGAAGCCGGACTCACAAAGCGCACAAAGGCATGACAAATATCCGCAGTACAGACGTAACTGCGAGGAAATTGTGCGCAGGGAATTTATCAAAAAAGGCGGGAAGATACTCCGCACGCCGCCTCATTATATGGTGGTGGGGCACAGCCCATGGCTGTCTGCATGGTTTGAAAACTGCGGCATTGTGAAAATTCCGATCGAGGAATTTGACAAGGATACCCTTTCGTTTACATACGGCGATTCAATGCCCACATTCAGCGAGGCTGTGAACGACGGCAAGGAATACCGACACCAGGTCTATACCTATGACGAGATACTGAAAATTATTGAAAACTACGGCTTGCCCCAGGATTGGAACGACGACGGAAAATTCGGTCCGGAAAGGTATATAGAAGTGCAGATATGGAGCGATGAACCTGTGAGCAGATACAAAAAGGAGAAAATATGCCCCGTGGAATTATGATATGCGGCGCTAACGGCAGCGGAAAAACCACGCTGGGTAAGGCGCTGGCGGAGGCTATCGGTTTCCGTCATATGGATATTGAGGATTATTATTTTCTCACCTCGGATATACCTTATTCTCTGCACCGCAGCCGTGAGGAATGCGCAGAGTTAATGCTTCGTGATATCTACAAATTCGGGGATTTTATTATTACTGCTGTAAGTCCCGATTTTGGCGGTGAAATAAACTCCCTTTGCAAAATGGCGGTGTATCTTTATGCGCCGAAAGAAGTGCGGCTGGAGCGGATAAAAAAGCGTTCTCTTGAAAAATTTGGGAAACGTGCCGCAGAGGGCGGTGATCTTTTTGAAATAGAAGATAATTTTCTCCGCTTTGCGGCAACCCGCTTAGTGGAGGATATAGAAAAACGGTTTGAAATTCTGACCTGTCCGAAAATTTATGCGGACGGGGAAAGGGATATTTCGGAAAATGTGAAGATCATTTCGGAGGAGTGGGAAAAAATATGCCAAAGCTGATAATCATAAGGGGCAATTCCGGCAGCGGGAAAACAAGTGCAGCAAAGAAATTGCAGGAAAAATTCGGGAGAAACACCATGCGTATATCCCATGATATGATACGAATGGAAATGCTGTGGGCAAAGGACGATGAGGCGCTGCCGCTTATGACCGCCCTGCTGAGATACGGGCGGGAAAATTCGGAAGTGACTGTGCTTGAGGGCATTCTTGACTCAAAGAGATTCCGCCCGCTGTTTGAAACCGCTCTTTCGCTTTACGGCGAAAATATTTTTGCCTATTATTATGACCTGCCCTTTGAAGAAACTCTGCTGCGGCATAGAACAAAGCCAAACAAATCGGACTTCGGCGAGGAGGATATGCGCAGGTGGTGGAATGAAAAGGACTTTATCGGAATAATTCCCGAGAAAATTTTTACTGAGGAAATAAGCCTTTCCGATGCGGTGGAAACTATTTTCGAAGACATTTCGGAAAATAAATGAAAAGGGGAATGTGAAAAATGCCCGGAAAGCTTTATGTTGTGGGAACTCCCATAGGCAATCTGGAGGATATGACCTACAGGGCGGTGCGTATACTGTCCGAGGTGGATTTTATATGTGCCGAGGACACAAGGGTGACCTTGAAGCTGCTCAATCATTTTGAGATAAAAAAGCCGCTGGTAAGCTATCATGAGCATTCCCAGAGCAGCGTGTGCGAAAGCATTATCGAGCGTATTACGTCAGGGGAGACCTGCGCTGTGGTCACGGACGCAGGTATGCCCTGCATTTCCGACCCGGGGGAGGATTTGGTGAGGATTTGCCGTGACCGTGGGCTTGCCGTAGAGGCTATCCCGGGGCCTACGGCGGTGGCAACGGCGGCGGCGGTATGCGGATTTTCTGCGGCACGGTTCACCTTTGAGGGGTTTCTCTCCGTTGCAAAAAAGCAGCGGCATGAGCACCTTACAAGCCTTGCAAAGGACAGCCACACCATGATATTTTACGAAGCACCCCATAAGCTGACAACTACCCTTTCGGATATGCTGAAAATTTTCGGAGACAGGCGGATTTCCCTTTGCAGGGAGCTAACCAAAATTCACGAGGAGGTCATTCGCACCACTTTTTCGGAGGCACTGAAATTTTATGAGACAAACAGTCCCCGTGGGGAATATGTGATTGTGGTGGAGGGGGCAAAGGAAGAAATTTCCGAATATTCGCTTGACGACGCCGTGAAACTTGCAAAAAAGCTTGTTGACGAGGGAGCTAAAATGACAGACGCCTGCAAAGAGGCTGCACAGGTCACGGGTTTCAGGAAAAACGATATTTACAGGCAGTTGATGTGATTTGACAAATTACGTTTAATGAGAAAAAAGGCAGAACAAGGCAAAGTAAAATGCAAATATTTTATGAACTTTTTTGAAAAATATTCCTGAACATCTTGCAAAATCAAAATAAGTGTGATATAATTTAAAAATAGGAAAACCGTAAATGCGTGCTCCGATCTGTGACGGCAGCTGCCGGGGTGTACGCAAAATTTTTTAGGAGGTTATAGCAATGGCGCTCAAAAACTCTTATCTCATCAATCTTATTGAAAATGTTAAGAAACGCAATCAGGGTGAGCCTGAATTTATCCAGGCGGTAACAGAGGTTATCGAGACCCTGGAGCCTGTTATCGAAAAGAGACCCGACCTTATTGAGGCGGGCGTTCTCGACAGACTGGTAGAGCCTGAGAGACAGATCATTTTCCGTGTTCCCTGGGTTGACGACAACGGCAAGGTTCAGGTAAACAGAGGCTTCAGAGTACAGTTCAATTCCGCTATCGGCCCTTACAAGGGCGGTATCAGACTGCACCCCTCCGTATATATCGGCATTATCAAGTTCCTCGGCTTTGAACAGGTGTTCAAGAACAGCCTTACCACTCTCCCCATGGGCGGCGGCAAGGGCGGCTCCGACTTTGACCCCAAGGGCAAGAGCGACGGAGAAGTTATGCGCTTCTGCCAGAGCTTTATGACAGAGCTTTCCAAGCACATCGGTGCTGACACCGACGTTCCCGCGGGCGACATCGGAACAGGCGCAAGAGAGGTTGGCTTTATGTTCGGCCAGTACAAGAGACTCAGAAACGAGTTCACAGGCGTACTTACTGGTAAGGGTCTCACCTACGGCGGTTCTCTTGCAAGAACAGAGGCTACGGGCTACGGTCTTTGCTATTTCACCAAGGAAATGCTTGCTGCAAACGGCAAGTCCTTTGACGGCAAGACTGTTGTAATTTCTGGTTCGGGCAACGTTGCTATCTACGCTACCGAAAAGGCTACCGAAATGGGCGCAAAGGTCGTTGCACTTTCCGACTCCAACGGCTATGTTTACGATCCCGACGGAATCGACCTCGCTTGCGTAAAGCAGCTTAAAGAGGTTGAGAGAAAGAGGATCAAGGAGTATGTTGCTACTCACTCCAATGCTACCTACACCGAGGGCTGCAAGGGTATCTGGACTATCAAGTGCGACATTGCACTTCCCTGCGCTACTCAGAACGAGATCGACGGCGAGAGCGCTCAGATACTTGTAAACAACGGCTGCTGGTGCGTATCCGAGGGCGCTAATATGCCCTCCACTCCCGAGGCTATCAACACTTATCTTGCAAACGGCGTTCTCTACGGTCCTGCAAAGGCTGCTAACGCAGGCGGCGTTGCTACCTCCGGTCTTGAGATGAGCCAGAACAGCGAGAGACTTTCCTGGACATTTGAGGAAGTTGACGAGAAGCTCAAGGGTATTATGACCTCTATCTTCCAGGCTTGCGACAGTGCGGCTAAGGAATACGGCATGGCAGGCAACTACATGGCAGGCGCAAACATCGCAGGCTTCTTAAAGGTTGCCGAGGCTATGAAGGCGCAGGGCTGTGTTTGATAAAATTTCCGTGATTTTCTGACAGATAATATAATGTCCCCTGTCTTTTGGGCAGGGGATATTTTTATGGAAAATTACGTGGTTTGATATAAATTAAATATAATCATGCTTTCACACAATTTTCACCATTCATTTTTTCTTATAAGTTCAAACAACTAAGCCGCCCTCGAAATATCTGAGGGCGGCACATTATATCTTTTTAAAATTTATAAATATATTCTGTAGTTGTTTTTACGCATTGTCCGTCCTTTTCCTGCTTTTAAGTCTTCCCAACTTGCCCAGCCTGCTTCTTCTGCGCCATAGTATTCATTCCATAATTGATCGGAATTTTCCGCTCTTAATCCGCCATCGGAATAGTCATTTATTCCTTCATAAAATTTACCGTCCTCCGATATATAAATTTCTATATTCTCATAATCTATTATTGCAACAGGAATCACCTTCTTACCAACTTTTTCAAACAATTCATCGTCATACCACATTAGCAAGCAATTAAGTCTTTCCAGTTCTGTCGAACTTTCATTTATACCTATGCATCCGGGTTTAATATCATCCCAATTCAGCCTATCAACTATATGCAAATCTCCGAACTCTTCCAAAAACCTCCTTGCAGCAGGAAAAAATTCATATCCCAGTTCCGTAAATTTCTTTTCATAATGAGAAACATCAATTTTTCGCCCCTCATACCAACCTGCCTTACGCAGCTGCTGTTTTGCTGTGTCAGATAACATTTTTTTCTGCTCCTTTCCCTGTCAGCATTCATTAAAAAATCTCTGAAGCCTGTCGGCGAACATTCCTATATGCAGCCCGTCCACAAAGGAATGGTGCGCCTGCACGGAAACAGGGATCATAACTTTTCCGTCCTTTTCGTAATATTTGCCCCAGTCAAACAGGGGAGTGGCGTTATCCTTTTTCCCCGAATTTGTGTGGGAAATATGGGTGTAAGTCACCCATGGCATGGCTGAGCACTGGAATACATCATTTCCCAAGGGTCCCGTAAAATATTCTTTTTGTTCGTTTGCGGTTTTAAGCGCCAGACGGCAATACTCGCCCATGTCGTCAATAAAGGGCACGTTCACCACCTTGAAAAGCTCCGTTTCCTTGTTAAGATATGTAAAGGCAGTGTCTATTTTGTCGAACAAAACCACATTGCCGTCCACAAAGCGGTAGCGAAACGCCTCTATCTCATTGGCGCACTTGCACACTGCAAATGTCATTGCCATGGTAAAGGAAAGTCCCTGATCCTTAACATATGCCTTGAATCCTGTAATATCGCACTCAAAGGTCACGCAGAATGCAGGTTCGACGCTGTTTCTGAATATGGCGCAGTGCATTGCTCTGTCCCAGTTTTTCTCGTCAATTATTTTGTAATTTTGTGACATTTTGCATTCCTCCGTATTTTGATAAAAAAACAGCCGACAGCAATTATTGCGCTGTCGGCTGTCGGTCTGTTAAAACAATTTAAAATGCATTACATTTACAGATATGTAATGGATTACCCTCACACACAAAAGTCGCTCGAACGCAAAGCTGTATACGATCGACAAATGAGTGGGTGTATTTCTCACTCATCATCGAAATTCCCGGGAATGTGCAGCTGCTTGACGGGAATTCGCTTTAAGGGTGAATAGGAGAACTTGTTGCAAGAAGCGTCGCCGTTAACAAGTCCGCGCTTTTCGCATAAAACCTTGCCGCCGTCCTTTGCTCTTGTGCCGAATGCACAATACTGGCACTGCGGCTGAATATCGTTACCGAAATATTTTTTCTTTGCCATAACAGTATTTCCTTTCCGATAAAATTAGATTCCATTCGCAAACCGCTAAAAAAACAGCTGCGAAAACGGTTTCTTCGCCACCATGCCGTATGCTTGCAGATACACAGGCTGCGGTGTGTTTTATCCGTTTAAGGGGAATTATGCCTGTTTACAGGTTATTATTACAGACATTTTCCCTTACAATTTTTTTCGGACATAATTATTATATCACATTTTTTGATGTTTGACTATAGCTTTTTTGTGAAATTATTAAAATCGTCATAATCAACAAAATTATTGATAAAATTGGTTGATTTTTACCAATGGCAATATCCTTTTGAGAAATATTTGCGGAAACTGCGACTGCTGTCATTCTGTAAAAATACGGCATAAATTTTTGGCAGATGAAAAAGGAGACAAAAGCGGCGGGAAGCCTTGCGCCAAGGGCTTTTGCGGGGGAAAAGCCCTCGCACACGGAGGCTATCTGCAAATGAACGCACAGCCCTCCGAAGGAAAGAAACGCCGAAATAAGGGGCAGCGCTAAAACTCCCGATGTTACTCCCGTAAGGCAGCTGACCTCCAGAAATGCCCTGACAAAAGGATATGCCTCGGTATGTTCGCCCAAAAGCTCAGTCGTTTGCGACAATATCCTTGCCGCTCCCATTAAAGCTCCGAATTTTTCCAAAGCCCCCATAACTGCTCCCGCAAACACCACACAGCCGCATATCATAGCCATTGCACCCGCTCCCGAGCGCACGGCTTCTCCAAAGGTTTGTCCCGATATTTCAAGGTTTATCTTGTTCCGCTGCTTTTGTGGCTTTTCCCGAAAAGGGGCTGTTACCAGCGCAAGTAAAATATTTGCCATGGCAACTGCGCCGAACACCGCTTTCCACGCTCTCGGACAGTCCGGCACTGCGCTGCGGCAGACTGCCATAATAAAGGCGGGTCCGGGGGCAATGGAAAAGCACAGCAGATTTTCCGCTTGGGGCCGGGAGATCTTACCCTGACGGTACATTTGCGCTGTAAGTGCAGCCCCTATGGGGTAGCCTGCCGCCTGGCTTATAAGCATGACCGCAAAGCAGTCTCCGGGCATTCGGAAAATGTTTCGCGCTATCCATTCAAAGGGACGTCCCAGCAGCTTATATGTATTTGTGGAGATAAGCAGCTTTGAAATGACCGTGAATGCGTACAATGAGGGAATGAGCGTATTAAGGCAGCTCATGGCGGCAGCAGCTGCCCCCTGCGCCGATTCCCGTCCCGCAATAATAAGCAGGATTGCCGCTCCAACTGTAACGGCGGCTATGATATATTGAACGAATTTTTTTGTATTTTCCATATGGCTCTCCTATTAGAAGCAAGAATTTTAGAAGCAAGAAGCAAGATGATTTACTGTACCTCTAAATGTAATAAACCGAATGTTCATATAATATATTTATATTAAAATGCACTTCAATATTCCGAGGAAAAAGGGCATGCTCAAAAGGAATTTGAAAGGAGGATATTTTTGGGATATTTCGGTTCGCAGATAGTGCTTACGGGTAACAGCTATATGGAAATAGAGGGCTGCCGCCGTATTATGGAATACAATGATATTTATCTGAAAATAAAGACCGACGAGGGAATGATAGCGGAAATATGGGGAAAGGACTTGGCTCTTTCCGACTACAACACCGCAGGGATAGCCGTAAGAGGGCAGATAACGTCGATAGAGTTTCACGGAAAGGGGGAGGAAACATGATACCCGTAAGGGAAAGAATAGGCTTTTGCGTTGCCCCCGAGGACGGCAGGGATATGGACGCAGGGCGGCTTATGAGCAGTATGCGTGCAAGGGGGATTCGCTTTGTAGGGGTCAAGGCGACCGGGGGAATGATATACGGCTATGTTACCGCAGGGGGGTACAGGGAGCTGACGGCACTGTCCGAAGAAATGGGGCTTACCTGTTCGGCGATCACACGCAGGGGAGTTATCCACGCTGTGGGAGGCTATCGCAGGCGGGCAGGGCTGGTTATCGGGCTGATACTTTCGGTGGTCATAGCGGCTGCAATGTCGGGGCGGGTGACTGTTATTGAGATAGGTGGCAGCGAGGCGATACCCCGTGAGCGGATAGTTTCCCTGCTGCGAGACACCGGGATATACATAGGCTGCAATATCAATGATGTTGATCTGCGTGAGGCGGAGCGGCTTATCCGTGCAATGGACAAGGATATAGCCTGGATAGGCATACGCCACACGGGCAGCAGAGTGGTGGTTGAGGTGGACGACATTGACCCGTATCCCGAGATCAAAGCGGAAAACACTCCCTGCAACATCATAGCAACCAGAGACGCTCAGATAAAAGGGGTAAAGGTTTACAATGGTCAGCTTATCCCCATGGTGGGGGACGGAGTGAAAAAGGGGGATGTGATAATAAGCGGGGTCGTGGACACCAAATACGGCCGCAGCTACTATGTCCATGCCATTGGAGAGATAACGGGGGTGTACAGCGAAAAAATGACATTTGCGGAAAATTTCAGCGGTACTGAGCGGGTCACGGGCGGGGTCGCTGTAAAAAAGGCTTTGTCGGTTTTCGGGCGGAGGATAATTTACAGTTCCGAAGGAAATATTGATGGGGACTATGAATACAGCGAAAGGGAAACACCTCTTACCCTTGGCAAAATAGAATTTCCACTTTCAAGGGTGGAAATGACCTACAGGCTGCAAGAGGAAGTCCCCGTGACACGAACTCCCGATGAGGTGCGGGAAATATTAGGGGAGAGAATAGAGCGGTATGAAAGGAATTTTCTTTCCGACGGGGTGACAGTGACCGACAGGCAGGTGGAGGAAAGGGTGACAAAAAGCGGTATCGCACAGACGGTCACATATACCGTTGAGGGCAGTATTGGCGAGGAGCGGCAGATATTTGCACGGTATGAGCGGTTTGACCCCGGGAAAAAAGATGAGGAGAAAAAGGAGGAAATGACAGAGTAAAATTCTGCGGGATTTCTTATAAAAAAATTCTCCCATACTTTATGGCATGGGAGAATTTTTATGCAGATACAAGTTTTTAATGAAGCTCGTAGACCGTCCCGTTAAGGGAAATCGCTGTAACATTTTGGGTATCGGCGATCTCTCTCATTACATCGCTGCCGTAGGAAAGCTCCCATGTGGAATTGTACCTACAGTTCAAAGTGCTTGACGAAGTGCCGCCTACCCTTACGGGAAGTGTTGTGCCGTCCGCCATAATAAGGAAAAATTCATTTTGAGTGCTGCTTCTTACCGAGTACTTAAAAGGATCCTGATAAGCATCTTCGTATTCGTTTATATCATAGCTAAGCTCCATTGTGCCGCCTACAGCGCCTATGCTTATGCGGTTCACCTTTACGGTATTTTCATAGAGAATATAGCTGTCCTCGTCGGTCGTATAGCTGCCATCTTCAAGAGAAATGTAGTTATAAATATCCTGATAATATATAAATTCCTCTGTGGGGTCTGTGCAGGATTTTGCAGCAAGAGAACTTTCCGAGGCTTCATATTCAAAGGAAAATTCCCATTCAAGGTCAAGGGCGATAACGCCGCTGTCGTCAACATCTTTGGGGGTAAAATTTTCACTGCTGTAGCTTCCGTTTACGGTTTCCACATATCCCGAAAAATCTCTCCAGCGCATATAGCCGATCTCATTTTCTTCAAGGAAATTCCAATAGGCAAGCTGGGGATAGAAATTTTCTCCCTGCAAGGTTATCCGTTTTCTGTTTAATGAGCTGTCGCAGTTCCAGTCAAAGTAAATTTCAATATTGCCGTCCTCGTTCACATAGCCGCCATAGCTGCCGCCGCTGCCGCCGTAGTCCGAGCTTATTTCGTGTTTATCCCAAAGAGTTTTCAGATATGTTTCATCGGTGGGGTTTGCAAAATGCTCTTTTACGGGTTCGCCGTCCGTCCGGTAAATTTCGGCAATGGCGATAATGCTGTTTTCCGTGCCTGTAACGCCTTTCATTCTGATACCGTAAGCCTCGTCGGAGACTTTGTATCTGAATCCGCTGACAGTGCCTGCAAGAGAGTTTGCAAGCTCGTCATCGCTTATTTTGATGTAGTTTCCGAATACCGCCTTAAAGTCGATAACTCCCGTGGCGGCGGCAACCGTAAGGCTGCATATTACCACGGCGCAGGCAGCCGCCGCAGTGCATACGATACGCTTGATGTGAGCCTTTTTGTGAACAACAGTCACGGGAGCAGTGTCCCCACTGAACGCCAGCACCTTATTCACAAGCTCCTCTGACGGGGCAACATTTTCAAATGCTTTTTTTATCATTTTATCATTCATCATCCGATACCTCCAATTCGGTTTTAAGTTTCTTTTTCAAAGCCTCACGCCCCCGCCGCAGACGTGTGCGCACTGTGGCTTCATTTATTTTAAGGGCAGCCGAAATTTCACGGCAGGACATTTCCTCAAAATAAAACAGCTCGATTGGTGCGGCGTATTTTTCGGGCAATGCCTTTACTGCGGCAGTTACCGCTTCGGCAGTTTCCCTGTCGGGGGAGTTGTCGGCGGTGAGGATATTGCCGGCAGCCGTGTCGGCTATAGTGTCAACAAGGGCTGCCTTTTTTCGGAAAAACGCCGACCTGTGCAGCAGCTTGCAGAAATTAAGGGTAACTCGGATAAGCCAGTTTCTCAGGTGTTCATCGCTTTCAAAATCCTTGCGGCAGCGGTAAAGCTTCAGAAAAACCTCCTGAAAAACATCCTCGGCGTCCTGCTTGCAGGGGCAGCGGGCAAAGGCGATACGATAGACTGTGTCCTTGTGCCGCAAGACCGCCTCTTCGTAATTTAACTTCATGGGCTGTGCTCCTTTCGTTTTTTTGAACGTTCTGCAAGTAATATACATCAGCTGCCGGAAATGTTTCATTTTTCGTAAAAAATTTTTTGGGGATATGAGATCGGTGTAAAAAAGTCTGAAAAAAATTTGCAAAGCATAAAAATGGGGGAAAATAACACGACAAAACCGCCCCGAATGCAGGGCGGTTTTTTATGATATATCCGCTTGTCAGTACAGGTCTATCCCGTTGGCTAAAAATGCGGCTCTTCGGTCACGGCAGGTGGCGCAGGTGCGGCAGGGTTCTTCCCCGCCCTCGTAGCAGCTCCATGTGATCTCATAGGGAACGTCAAGCTTTTTGCCCATGGCGACTACGTCCGATTTGGTCTTGCCCGCAAAGGGGGCTAAGATTGTCAGCTGCCCGCCGCTGCCAAGGTAAACGGCTTTATCCATGGCGCTTACAAATTCCTCGGAGCAGTCGGGGTAGGCGTTGCCTGCGGCATCGTCGGAATGTGCTCCGTACATAAGCACCGAACAGCCCTTTGACAAGGCGGCGGAGGCGGCTGCGGAAAGAAATAAGCCATTTCTGAACGGCACATATGTGGACACGGGAGCGCCCTCGGTTTTTTTCAGCTGCTCCGCATAGCTTTCCTTGGGTATCTCCTTATCCGAGCCTATTAGCAGGGAGCAGTCGGAATATTTAAAGACAGCGGACAGATCCATTATAATATGCTCAGTTTTATAATAGGCAGCTGTTTTTTCGGCGGCCTCTATTTCCTTTTTATGCTTCTGACCGTAGAAGATAGACAGAGCGACTACATTTTCGTTTCCATGATCGCGGCAGGCAAGTGCAAGCAGGGTGGTGCTGTCCACGCCTCCGCTGGACAGGACGAGAGCTTTTTTATCCGACATATTTTTTATTCCTTTTTATTGTTTAAAATACGTTTGTGCAGGCGCTTCCCGAGGAATCGGGAAGCGCTTTTTCTATAGTTAATTATAACCTTTTTTTGTAAAATTGTCAATAGTTTATGGAGTGATTTTTTGGGGGACGTCTTATAATATTGCGTAGCGCGCTTTGTATAAATTTTATAATATATTTTGTGCAATAATATAAAACTGCGAAATTGTAGTTAAAATTTGCATTAAGCTATTGGCAGATAGGGAGATCTATGGTATAATATTATTATAAAAAATGTTACGAGGGAAATTGCCTCAAAAAACGGCTTTACAATAGTGAGAAAATGTGGTATAATATTGCCATTGAGCGGTTTGACAGAGAGCAGTTTTTTTTTAGCGAATTTTAGATAAACGGAGGTTTTTTACAATGATCTATAATAAGTGTTATGAGATTTTCGGGAAATGCTTTCCCGGGCTAAAGATAGATGAGGACACGTTTAAGGAGCTTTGCGAAATTGACGAATGCGCTATTTTTACGGTGAAGTCGGGGGATGAAATAATCGGATTTTCCATGACAAGGGATAATGAGATAAGGCTAATATGCGTTACTCCCGAATATCAGCGGAAAGGCTTCGGGCGAACCTTGCTGGAGCTTGCAGAGGGGGCTGCAAAGGATCGCGGCAAGGAGGTTACGGCGGGCAGTCCCGGATCGAGGCTTTTTATAGGTGCGCCAGAGGAGACGGCAGGATTTTTTGAAAGGTTCGGATACAGGCTGGAGGGGACTTTTGCGGAGATGATCGGATACACGTCAGAGCTTGTACAGCCGGAGTATGAGCCTCGGGGGGATGTGCGGTTTGAGTTTCGTGCGGCGGATGAGGGTGTCATAAATGCAGTTCGGGAAGTGGATGACGACTGGGCGCAGTATTTCGGGGAGGGAGATATTTTCTGCGGTATTTGCGGAGATGAGATAGCTTCGTTCTGCATATTAG
>CAMWIR010000090.1 GCA_947174365.1 uncultured Ruminococcus sp.
CAAAATATTTTGACTTATAATGTTAAATTTCTACAAAAATAAAGAAATTTCGGTTTAATTAAAAAAGCCTTGAATGTTCATATTTAATGTGATAAAATTTAGAATGGTAAAAGAATTTATGAGGGAATGATTTTATGGAAGAATTCAATTATTTATTGGCGATTGCATTGATATTGCTCAGTACCAAGGCGCTGGGGCTTTTCTCAAAGCTGGTAAAGCTGCCTCAGGTGGTGGGTGCGCTGATAGCGGGAGTAATCATAGGTCCTGCCTGTCTGGGAATAGTCTCCGGGTCTGAAATGCTTTCGGAGGTTTCGGAAATAGGCGTTATCGTGCTGATGTTTGCAGCAGGACTGGAAACGGATATTGCCGAGCTTAAAGCCTCGGGCAAGGCGTCCTTTATAATAGCCCTTTGCGGCGTTATAGTTCCCCTTTTGGGAGGCGCTGCGGCAGCGTGGTTCTTCGGCGATCCGACAGACTCTACGGCATTGCTCAAAAATATATTCATAGGCATTATCCTTACCGCCACATCGGTCAGCATTACGGTGGAAACACTAAAGGAAATGGGCAAGCTTGCCACCCGTGCGGGCAATGCCATTTTAGGGGCGGCTATAATTGACGATATTCTGGGAATTATCGCCCTGACAATAGTTATCAGTATGGCAGACCCGAATGTGAATATCGGCATTGTGCTGCTGAAAATACTGGGCTTCGGTGTATTTACGGCTGTGGCAGCTATCGGCTATCATTACATATTCAGAAAATGGACTGACAACAGCCCCAAAAAGCTTCGCCGATATGTGGTTTTCAGCTTTGTTTTCTGTCTGCTGCTCTCCTACTGTGCCGAGGTTTTCTTCGGGGTTGCGGATATTACGGGAGCTTTCTTTGCGGGGCTTGCATTGTCGGGTACAAAGAAATCCGACTATATTTACAAGCGTTTCGACACTCTTTCCTATATGCTCCTTTCCCCTATATTCTTTGCGGGGATAGGGCTTAAAGTGGTGCTTCCGGATATGACGGGAGATATTATTCTGTTTACGGTCATCATAAGCATAATTGCCCTTATTACAAAAATTCTCGGCTGCGGTCTTGGGGCGAAGATATGCAGATATACAAACAAGGAAGCCTTGCAAATCGGCGTGGGAATGGTTTCACGGGGGGAGGTCGCTCTTATCGTTGCAAACAAAGGCGCTGTCGTGGGGCTTATGGATGAAAAATTCTTTGCACCGATCGTTATTATGGTTGTGCTGACAACGATCTTAACGCCTATACTGCTTAAAGCGGTGTTTACAAGTAAAAAAGCTGCTGCTTGAATATCACAGGCAAAGACTGCTGACATTATAGATTACAATTTGTGTAGTTTATTTTATAATATTGAACAACGTCAAGCACATGAAAAAAACGGAATTATATTATTTGGCAGGCTATATTGAAATTTTGAGAAAGGAGTAATTATGGGAAAATGTATATTAGGCAGTATTATTTTTGAAGATACTATGATCGTAGAATATTCGTATGGAATTGACGATAGTATGCAGGGACGGTTAGTAATAGATAAGATGCCATTTTCAGTTCAAAAGATTGAAAGTAATAAAATTTTTGCACCTGAATCTGCTGCTTTTGAATTAGCGGCAAAAATAAAAAAATACTATAATGAAAAAGGAATCTATCCTAATACTATTTCCAAACAATCTTAAAAATGACTTGCTTGACAGGCTGACGAGAGTTGTTGACAGGAATGGTTATGCTAATGTAAGTTTTTCCACAAAATTCAACAACCTCACATCCGTCAAATAATTGAATTTAACCCACTGCATAGTATCTCTGCACTATGCAGTGGGTTAAAATTGAGTATATGTTAAGCAAATAAATAAAATAAAATCGGTTCTGAATTATAAACGGTGTAAATTAATTTTCTGAGAAAAAATGTCAACACTAAAAAATGCAGTCAAAACGAGGCAACACTGAGGAGCGATCCAACGCAGACTGCATTCATTTTCAGTTGAGAAGATAGATCCCGAAATTCAGATATCCGGCAAAGGCGACCCATAAAAGATAGGGGATCAAAAGGTATCCCGCAAGTTTTGTATTTCGGTAAAAGAGAACAGTCGTTGCCAGGATCAGAAGCCACATGATCACGAGCCAGATAAATGAAAACAGATACATCTGTTTATTGAAAAACAGGATCGACCAGAAAAAATTGAAAAAAAGCTGCACGCCGTATGCAATAAGCCCGAGGGTGTTCGGTTTTTTCGACACAAGCACAATATATGAGGCAAGTCCCATCATAATATACAGTATCGTCCACACAAACGGGAACAGCTTGCCGGGCGGGGAAAGGGGTGGTTTATTCAGTGTTTTGAATATTTCCATGCCGTCTTTTGTCAGGAATGCGGAAAGTCCTCCGACTGCAAGAGGTATGATAAGGCATAAAATAAGCTTTTTCCAATGTATTTTCATATAAGCACCTCCTGCTTTATTATATGAATCGCATTATATTTCTATTCTCCAAGGGGTACTTTTTGCCACTATAATAAGGACATTGTGAAAAAAATTCCGTTTTCTCTTGACAAACCAAAGACCCTGTGATATAATCGTAATTAATATGAATAACAACACTGCCGCCGGGTAGTAAAATGCGATAAGCATTCGGTACACATCATTAGGCCTTTGAAGATGTGTGCCGAATGCTTTTTTGCGATTTTTACGGGAAAGGACAGCTTTTAATGAACGATAAAAACAAGCAGTCTGTAAAGGACTATTTTTCAAAAGGGGAGCTTATTCTTTGGGGAACGTCGACGGGACTTATTCTTCTGTCCTTCTGCATATTTGACAGGGAGAATTTTCTCACTCTCGGGGCTTCGATAGTTGGCGTTACCTCCCTTATTTTCGCCGCAAAGGGCAACCCCGCAGGGCAGGCGCTTATGGTGCTTTTCAGCATGATGTACGGCGTTATCTCCTATTCATTCAGATATTACGGCGAGATGATAACATACCTTGGAATGACTGCACCCATGTCTTTATTTTCCCTTGTTTCATGGCTCAGAAATCCTTATAACGGCAACCGCTCTCAGGTGAAGATCAACCGCCTGAGGCTCCGGGAATTTATATTTGCAGCCCTGCTTACCGGGGCGGTCACGGCGGTGTTTTACTTCGTTCTGAAATACTTTGACACGCCGAATCTGTGGCTTTCCACCCTTTCCGTGACTACCAGCTTTGCAGCGGTTTATCTTACGTTCAGGCGCAGCGCTTATTATGCCCTTGCCTATGCCGCTAACGATATTATTCTTATAATTCTCTGGATATTGGCTGCTCTTTCGGATATCTCATATTTATCGGTCATTATCTGCTTTTGCGTGTTCCTTGTAAACGATATTTACGGCTTTATCAACTGGACAAGGCTGGGCAGACAGCAGAAATCTTAACCAGCAGTCAATATTTTTGAAACAGACCTCTGCAGCAGCTTTGAAAAAAACTTTACCGCAATACCCGTGCAAACTGCCGCAATAACCGTGCCCTCACGGGTGCCTACGATCCTGAAGTCAAAGAAAATGAGAGAAATAAGCACAGCCAGTGTCACGCAGCTTATGTCAAAGGCAATTTTAACATTTCCGAAGTTTTTGTTTGTAATATCCGATATAGCCTTGACAAAGGCTTCTCCCGAGTTCATGACCACATTTGCCGTAACGCACAGGGCTATCCCCAGCCCCAGAAGCGCCGTGCCGCAAAGTACCATAATTATCCGTATAATGTATATGTTTGCGGGGATAAAGGAAATGCACAGCGTTCCTATATCCGTAAACCAGCCGAATAAAAACGACACGGGTATCTGCAAAAACTGAATAGGCTTGAAATTTTTCCGCAGCAAAATTATCTGTCCGATTATCAGCACGCAGTTCCAGATGATAAGCCAGTTTCCCAAGGAAAGGGCGGTAAATTTGCAGCTCATAACGTTTGCTACCGATGAAATAGGGGATACCCCCAACTCGCCGCGCTTTGTCACCGCCACGCCAAAGGCAGAAAAAAACAGACCTATTATCAGCAATACGTATCTTTTGAGAATTTCTTTTTTTGGCATTTTATTTCCCTCCGTTTTTACATTTGACTGTCTGATATATTTTTGTGAACCCTTTGCAGATACTCCGAAAGCAACGCCTTTTCCTTTTCGTCAAAGCCTTCCAAGGCAGCCGCCTCGATTCGGATAAATTCGCTGTCTATGCGGTCTGCAAGCTCCCTGCCCTTTTCGGTAAGGTATACATACAGCGTTCTGCGGTTTCCGTTGCGGTTTTCACGTGTGATAAGCCTCTTTTTCTCCATGCCGCCCAGCACCGAGGTCAGCGAGGCCTGCTCTATATGGCAGGCGGCTGCGATCTCCTTTTGAAATGCGCCGTTATGACTTTTGAGATAGTCGAGGACTTTTGGCTGCCCCAATGTCAGCCCTGTGTCCTTGATAGCCCCGAAAAGCAGCTTCTGGAAAATAAAATGATCCGCCATAAGCAGGTAGTGAATTTTTTCCACTTGAGCTGTCATCTCCCTTTTTATTTTATTATAATTCTAACAATTAAAATCCTAACTATTATTTTACACCAAAAAATAAATTAGGTCAAGGAAAAAATTGACCTAATTTATATCAAATTTAAGAATTATTTTTGTAAACAATTAAGTAAATTTCCTCGGTAATAAATTTTGAAATAATTTCTTCTGTTGTTTCCATTTTTGATCTCCTTTACAGATCTGTTTCTACCCATTTGCAATTACCGCATATATTTTTTGCCGTTAAAAACTGTATTAATATTTTCTTGATCGTACAGGAATTGATGACCTGCTTTTGGGGGACTTTAATTGTAAAAGCGGGTGTATCAAGCATCCGTATTTTTTTATCAAAATCTGCCTCTTCCGAGCATATCTCCGCCCGATAATGCTTATAATCATTATTCTCGTAAATTCGTGCTTCAAGCACTCCGTCCAGCATACTGCAAACAGCCTGCATATAGGAATCCGAAGCGTCATCTTCGATTATAACGATATTATAACTCCGTCCCATACCGTCAAAAGCATTATATATATCATCTGCATTTACCGTGGTATGAAGAATTTTGTTATTTAGTATCAGCTTCATAATTTTAACTCTCCTTGATAATTGACCTTGCCTTGCTTATGCACTCGGCTTTTGAAAAGGGCAGCTCATAAAATAGACCTTCGGGCATATCTTCCATTACCGCAAGCATTTCGTCATAACGCCTGTTGAGCAGCAGTATTGCGGCGCACTGAAATTTACGGGTATGCATGGTGCCCTCCAGTGTTTTATCTTCAAATATTCCTTTGTAAATTTCCTGCTCTCCAAAATATTTTTTAACTAAACTTTCGCAGTATTTTTCGTAATGATAAATTACATCATCAACTGCGTCATCAATATTTGTGTTTTCTGTTATTAGCAGTTCATGATAGGTGTGAAATAATTGTCCCAGTTGGTTAAAACATCCCGTTACTGAATTTTTGCTGTATTTTACCCCGAATATTTCGCTCACCAGTTTTTCGGCACTTTCGAGATGATAACCCAATTGAAAGAAAAATACCGTTCCCATATATCTTACGGATTTTCTGCCGTAAAATGAAAAGTACCAGAAGCCTCCGTCAAATTCGTTGATTACTCTGCTTTTGCTGCGCTTAATAAATCCCTTTTCTTCCATTCGTCCGGTCAGGCTTTTTATAAATTCGTCCGATTTATTCACAGTTTCGCCCTCCTGACTTTTTTACTTTTCAATACGAAATTTCCTTAAAATATCCATACACGCCTCTGCTTCGGAGTTATAATATTTTACGTCTGATTCCTCGCCTCTTGTAAAATGAACTTTCCATCGGATACTCTCTTTTTCAGATATACCATTTGATCTGTTCAGCTGTATTAGTCAATGTTATAATACCGTTCGGGGATGTCGGCGGCAATATGCAGTGCTCTTAAATTTTTTTATTCATAAATTTTTATCCGAAGATGTTTCTTCAAATTTAACAGCGTCTTTTTTGATTATAACATATTTAGAAAAAATCGTCAAGCAAAAAACTGTATTTCACAAAATTATACGGCGCATTTTAGTTAAGATCATAGGAAATAATTATTTCTCAGCAGTAGGGGATAACAATCCGCAAATAAAATATTTTGAATTTTTTGTTAACGCAAAGAATTGTTGAGATCAGACAAATTGACAATATTTGTAGAATTTGAGTTTGTGCAATTTGCAAAATGAGAATATTTGTGTTATTTTTGAGGTTTGTACCATATGTCAAATCAGATAAATCTACACGGTATAATATATTTGAATTTGTACAAATACAATAAAATCCCAAAAATATGTATGAATTTTTGCCGGGTTGATTTTGCGGCGGCAAGGGAATATAATAAAATCAATGAAAACCCAAAAGGAGATGTCTTGAAAATGACAAACACGGTTAAAAACAAAAAGCTTTATTCAATGGTTGTGGTGGGG
Organism: uncultured Ruminococcus sp.; assembly: GCA_947174365.1. Taxonomy (GTDB): domain Bacteria; phylum Bacillota; class Clostridia; order Oscillospirales; family Ruminococcaceae; genus Huintestinicola. Next base: position 6,483 of record CAMWIR010000090.1, read on the forward strand.
CTTATGGCAGCTCTTGTTTACGCAGGAAACTATATGCAGATCAAAATACCTAACGGCACACTGATAACACGTATTCATCTCGGTAACTCTATGTGCTTGCTGGCAGGGTTGCTTTTCGGACGGATGCGGGGCGGTCTCTCCTCGGGCATAGGAGCAATGTTTTTTGACCTGTTTGACCCGGCTTTCGTGACCTCGGCACCCTTTACTTTTATAAATAAATTTGCCATGGGCTTTGTGGCGGGGCACGCTGCAAAGCGAGGGGATGACAGCAAGTCAAATATTGTTTTGGCGGCGGTTTTGGGTCAGCTGACTTACACTGTGCTGTATCTTATAAAAACCTTTGTGGGACAGCTTATGCTGGGCGAGCCTATGGAGGTGGCGCTTAAAAGCACCGGTATAAACGCTGTTACCTCAACTGTAAATGCTGTAATATCCTGCATTGTGGCTGTGCCGCTGTATTTTGCGCTTCAAAAGGCACTGGCGCATTCCTCGGTGAATATGCTTATTGAAGAAAAGCCTGTAAAGAATGACTGGTTCAATCCGCTTACAACAGGGCTTACTGTTTTTGCGCTGGCAGCTGCCATGCTTTTCGGAATTGACCTTGCCAACACCAACAAAGAAAAGAAAAAGCTTGAGGCGCAAAAGGAGGCTTACGAGCAGCAGATAGACGATCTCAGCTACAAGATCGAATATCTCAGCGCACAGATGAATATTTCCATACCCGAAAGACCCGAGGAAGAAACGGCAGACAGTTAAAAATTTACGGTAAATATCTTTTTTAAATATCTTTTTGAAGGAATACTCTTTGCTTATGGAGTATTCCTCGTTTTTTATCCGGATAGTATACCAATTTAGTGCAATTAGAGAATTTATAGTTAAAATCACCAAAAAAATGCGGAAATATTTTTGTATAAAATCATCTAAAAACTCGTTGACATTTGCAAGTTTTTTTGTTATAATTATTATAATTGGTGCGGATAATGTGCTCTTGCAGAAGATATTGCGTGTTGCAAAAATGCATATTGCTCCATTAAATTGTATTCGGGAGGAATTACAGCCGTGGAAATTTACAGAGACTATAATCGGTTCAAGTCTGCTTGTAACGGATTCGGGGAGCTTTTTACCGAGAATCGTTTACAGAGCGGAAGTCTGTTTTGTCATCCCCTTATCGAAGGGCTGATCTACGTGCCTTGCACGCCGGAGGAGACCAAGAGTCACAGTACTGATATCTGCCGTATGTCGGATATGATGCTTATGAGTGCGGACGGAGAAGAATTTGTTCCCTTTAATCTAATAGAGGCAAGGAAGATAGCCGAAGAAAATGAAAAGGTCTATCTTGCGGATATGAACGGTCAGGGGGCTTTTGAAGCCCAAAGCTGGATGATCGACGGCAAGCATGACACACTTATTATCAGCGAGGAACATATGAAGAAAGAGGGCAAGCCCTACGCACCCGTAACGCCTCTTACAAATGTATTCCTGAATTTCAAGAAGATAAAATGCAATTTCCTGTACAAGCGGGGTACGGTGGAAGATCCTGCTGTGCTTTCCGACAAGGGAATAACCGAGCAGCTTGACAAGTATGTCTCCGAGGCGCTTGAAGAATTTCCCCGTATAGAGGTGCTGGGCAGTGCCGAGTTTGATCTGTACGGTGAGAAGATGGTTACCGATAAAAACGAGTCCCGCTGCATGGAGCTTGACAAGGGGCTTTGCATCCTTGACAAAATTTATGAGGATATGACCGCTAATGAAACAGCATTTAAGGCAGCGGAGCTGGATGTTGATCCTGTTAAGCTTACCTTAAAGGCGGCAGTCAACGCTTCGGAAAAATGCGGCGTAAAGGCGCAGGAGAGCGATTTTTCAGGTGCTTCCGACATCGGCGCAATAAAAGAAGCTTTGCGGAGACTCATTTCCGAGAAAAACGGATATGGATTTAAGTATACATCACCCGACAAGGTCAAGGCAGGGGAGTCGCTCAAAGCGATCGAACTCAGCAGTGCATCTCCCGAGGAAATCAAAAAGGATATTATAAATCTTCTCGCTGTCCGTCCGGTGTACGGCGCTGTATTTAACCTTGCCAGAGCTACATCTCCCGCAGACGCCGAGAATGTGGAAAATATCAGCGAATATTGGCAGTCCTCCGCTTTGGATATAACAAAGCTGAACGAATATCTTTCGGAAAACTACATTCCCGCAGATTGCCGTGACAGCGAGGGTAAGCTTTGCTGTCCAGGTTCAAAGGCTTCTCTTATAATGGAGGATATTTCTGCGGCAGCAGCTAAATATAAGTTGAAAAATGCAGCTGTGCTGAGCGAGCTTGCTGCTTATAGCGAGGAATTTGAAAAGCAGTCCCGCACCTATAACGGCACGGTTTTTGAAACGGTAGCGGAAATGGAAAAGGCTGTCAAGAACGAAAAGGAGCTTGTTGACCTGTGCGCCGACCTTTCGGCACTCAGTGAGGATGAACTGAAAAAGCTCCGCAAATACATATTTGACATGAAGCTTGATAAAAAGACCACAGGCAAGTATCTGCTTAAAATAAAACTTGCTCTTAACGACTGCGAGGAAAATCAGCTTAAAATGCTTACAACGGGACTTTCCCTCAAAAAGCCGGAGGAGCTTAGCGCTCTTAAAGAAAAGATCAAGAGCGGCAGCTTTGATGAAACCGTTGCAGCGCCTTATATTTCCAAGGTGGACGAGGGAATCCTTGCGGCTTCCTTAAAAGAGCTTACCGAAATGTTCAAGTCCATTCCCGATAAAGCCAAGGCAGACAGCCTTGAAGAAACTCTGGCAAGCGGCAAGTATGATCCAATGTTCAAAAAGCATTTTGCCGCAAAGATCGCTGACGCACGGGATAATTTTGCCCGCACGGAGATCGCAGAACTGTTCAAGAATATAGAAACCGCCGACAGAAAGGTTATTGACGAAACAAAGGCGAAACTGGAGGCATTAAAGTGCCGTGCAGCCCTTAAAGCTCCTTACTTCGGCAAACTTCGGGCAAGAGCCGAGCAGGCGGAGAATGAAGAAGCCGAAAAAGTATTTGCGGGCATAAAAACTGCCGACAAAACAAAGCTTGAGGAACTTCGCAAGGAAACCTCCGGCAGATTTAACAAAGCTATTTCCGACAAATATACCGCTCTTATCAACGAGCGTGCGGCAGAGCTTGAAAATGAGGAATTTATCAAGCGCTGCGACGGCATTCCCGCTATGGACAGAAGCACTCTGGCGGTTATCACAGCCGACCTTAAGAGCGGCAAATATCCCGAAAGCATTTCCGCAAAATATCTGCCTATGGTTGACGAGCGGGAAAAGGCTATCACCAAAGCAGAACTTTCGGAAATGTGCAAGGACATTCCCACAATGGGCTTTGCAAAGCTGGAGGAACTGGAAAAGAAGCTTTCCGAGGGCAAATATCCCGAAGAACTTGTTTCCGGCTTTGTTGATAATATAAACAGCAGAAGAAAGGATCTGTACAAAGAGGAAGCAGACGCTCTCTGCAAGGATATTTCCACCATGTACAAACCCGCTCTTTCCCAGCTTTCCGAAAAGCTCAAGGATGAAAAATATCCTGCGGACTATGTCAGCAAATATTTCGATCAGATCGAAAAGCGTGTGGACGAGATTGAAAACGAGAAGCTTTCCTCCTACTGCAAGGAGCTTGAAAAGAAGAGCAAATCCGAACTGGAACACCTCTCACAGGTTATTTCCTCTTGGGAAATGAAAAAGGAAAATGTCGCTCCTTGGCTTGAAAATATTCGCCAGAGAGAGATTGAGCTTATGCGTTCTGAAATGGAGGGGCTTTGCAAGAATATCGACAACACGCCGAGAAAGGAACTCAGCAAGCTCAAAGAAGCGCTTTCCGAGGGCTTTGACAAGGAAATGGCGGCAAAATACATTGAACAGATTGACAAGCGTACCGAAATGCTCATCAAAAAGGAGTTGGAGGAGCTGTGCCTCAATCTTTCCAATGCGCCTAAGGATAAGCTTTTGGAAATGAAAATATCCATTAACGAAGCTCCCGAATATGCCGAAGCAGGCAAGATCTACATTGAGCAGATCGACAGCCGCTTAAAGCAGATAGAAAAGGCTGAATTTGACAAGCAGATGGCTGATATAGACAATCTTGACAGGGAGAAGCTGGAAAAGTTCATGGAGGATCTGGAAAAGCGCAAGCCTGCCTTTGATCCCAAGAGATATGAAGAAACCCTTAAAAAATGCCATGAACGAGGCGCATTCCTCGATAAGCAGGAGCTTGACAAGATATGCAGCGATCTGGACAGCGCCGATCTTAAAGCGCTAGGCGAGATCAAGGAAAAGATCACCGAGGGCGGTTTTGCTGCCGAGTCTACTTATCCCTATCTCAAAAAGGTCGACGATGCTATTTCCGATCGTCATGTGAAGTACTTCTCCAAGCTTACCGCCAATATAAACAGCATGACCAGAGCCGATCTTATTGTTCTGCTGGAAAAGGTAAAAAAGAACGAAAACAACTGCCCGGAGGATATGCTCCAAAGATATATCGGACAGGTCAAGAAAAAGATCCGCGACGCCGACTGTGCATTTCTTGACAGCAAATGCAAGAACCTCAGCAGCTTTTCCGAGCGCCGCAGCATGGATCTTATCAAGGACATCAAGGCAATGGATATGGACGAAAACGATCGCAGCAGATTTGTCAACCAAGTTGAGCTGCACATAACTCATCTTAAAACCCTTGTACGGGACGGTTATGTGGAAAAGCTTTCTACGGCAATGGCTGACCATAATATAACCGGTGCACACTTCTATGTTCCGGGGCAGTCTAAGGCATTTGACAATACATTTCTCGCAGTATGCAACGCTTTTGCAAGCTTGGATAAGTTTGAACTGCCTGTTCTAATTCATGAAAAAGTTGCAGGCAAAGCAGATGAGGCATTTATGATGACTGTAAACTATCTGTATGCCCAGAGTCCTTCCGGCTTTAACCGGATCCCGTTGGAAAAGATTGAGAAATTTGAGGGCAAGAGCGCATTGTTCGGCGGCGGTAATCTGAAGGTAACGGAAAAGGACGGCAAGTCATCCGATATACTTATAAAAAGCAATGACAAGAAGTTTATTGAGAATGCTCCGAAAGTGCTTAATGCAATTCTGACAGTTATCCAAAAGGATAAGGCTGATGCAGTTCTCAGAGAAGCCGAGGAAATAAAAGCGGCCGAAGAGGCAAGGATTCAGGAGCAGGAAATTGCCGAGCGCGAGCTTGAAGCTGCAAGAAAACGTGCCGAGGAGGCAGAAAAGGCAGCGGAAGCGGCAAAATCCGAACCTAAGCCTGAGACTAAAACAGAGGAGAAAACGGCAGTAACCAAACCCGTGGATAAGCCAGCTGAGGCAAAACCGGCTGACAATAAGGCGCCTATTAAGCCTATCAAGCCCATTGAGGTAGTGGTATCGCCTATTCCCGAGGTCAAGCCCCTGCCCCATATTGACGCCGGCAAGAGTGAACCTGTTAAAGCTGTTCCCGTGACCGCGGGTGTTAAGGAGGCTGCAAAGCCGGAGGATGCTGCAAAGTCTGTTGAAGCGTCTAAAGCTGTAGAGGGAGTGAAACCTATAACTCCGGTTACTCCCATAAAGCCTGCTGAAGCACCAAAACCTGCGCCGGCTGTAAAGCCCGTGGAGGCAGTCAAGCCTATTACTCCCGTTAAACCTATTGAGAATGTGAAATCTGCGGCATCCCAGGTGAAGCCCATTGAGGCAGTGAAACCCATAACCCCTGTCAAGCCTGTGGAGGGCGTGAAAACTGCGGCTGTGCCTCCCATAAAGCCTATAGAATCGGTTAAGCCCGCAGCCTCTAAGCCTGCTGAAGCTGCAAAGCCTGCGGAAGCAAAGCCTGTTATAAAGATGAAGTTCTGCGATCAGTGCGGTGCAAAGATAACCAGCGACAATGCTAAATTCTGCGCCGAATGCGGCAACAAACTTATCCACTGATTATACGGCATTTGATAGGATGATCTTTTTATAAAATTCTCTTCGCACTGCTGCAAATTTTGTGGCAGTGCATTTTTTCGATTAATACTTGTTCAAATACCTATGCTTTTTTGAACATAGCCATATACATTCGGTAATGATAAATTTGAAAAATATATAAAAAAACACTTGACAAATCGGGAATGGTATTGTATAATAT
>CAMWIR010000091.1 GCA_947174365.1 uncultured Ruminococcus sp.
GGGTTTCCAAAGGGGGGACCCCTTTGGCGGGTCAAGGGCGGAGCCCTTGCGGGGGACGGGGGGCGGAGCCCCCTCTAACAGCCACCTTCAAAAACGCATTTCAAGAGCACCCCCAAATGCGCCGCCCGATTCGCTTAACCTACAAGTCGGAGTCACGCAAAGCAAGGTATCTCACAACCGCTCAAAAATTAAAAATCGGGCGGCGCAACAGTATAGAAACGTGTGACGAACGTCACACGTTCCATACTGCCGCCCGTAAGGGCGCATACGACGAGGCTATAGCCGAGCCGTGATTATCAATAATAGGTATAAACTAAGTAAAGCGATACGCCAAGCAAGTAAATAATTAAATTTAGCAGCTTGCTGTCACGCCTCGGCTCTGCCTCGGCGTGTGCGCCCTTACGGGCGGCAGCATGAACGCACGGCTGTCGCCGCACGTTCTATGCTGCACCGACGCCCGATGTAGGTTTGTTGGTAATTGTGACATTGCTTGTATGACGTTAGTTTACTTGTTCTCTCTTCTTGCCGTCGGGCGGCGGTTTGCGGGGGTGCTCTTGAAATGCTTTCATTTGCAGCGGCTGTTAGAGGGGGCTCCGCCCCCCGTCCCCCGCTGGGGCGCTGCCCCCGTCCCCGCCAAAGGCTCCGCCCTTGGAACCCGAGCTGATTTACTTGCTCTTGGTTGCGTTAGTGTGTTCGTTAAACTTTAACCGACACCCTTGACCTCGTGCCGTGCTTTGTCAAACATTATCAGCACATCTTTATCCGGCTCTTTACCCGCCAGTGAAACAACTACGGTAAGAATTACCGAAACAAGTATGCCCGGTATAATAGAGTAAAGTGCGGCAGGACCGGGAGCAATAGAGGGCAGGATATATTCCCAGAAAAGCACCGTCACTGCGCCGCCGATAATGCCCGAAACCGTGCCCTTTAAGGTGAGCCGTCTCCAGTAAAGCGACAGTACAATGGCAGGGCCGAAAGCTGCGCCGAAGCCCGCCCAGGCATTGGAAACTATGCCCATAATTGAATCGTTGGGGTTCAAAGCAAGTATGCAGGCAATGACCGAAACGGCAATTACCGCAATTCGGCTGATCCACATCTGCTTTTTCTCGTTTACGTCCTTTTTGACCACTAAAATATAGAAGTCGTTCACCACTGCCGAGGCTGTTACCAGCAGCTGACTGTCGGCGGTAGACATAATTGAAGCCAGCACTGCGGAAAGAAATACTCCGCCGAGGAAAGAGGGGAAAAGTCTTTTGACGGTGGTTATGAAGATAAGCTCCATGTCGGCATCTCCCAGCACTACGCTCTGGCTGTCAAGATATGCTCTGCCGAGAACACCCACCAGCACTGCTGCGGTAAGGGAGATAAGCACCCATACAACGGCTATGATTGCCGATTTTTTAACGCTCTTGGTATCCTTTATTGCCATGAAGCGCACAAGGATATGGGGCATACCGAAGTAGCCGAAGCACCAGGCAAGGTTGCTGATAATTTCCACAGCGCTCATACCAGAGGTAAGGGACATATATCCGCTTGTATCGCCGCCCTCGCCTACGATTTTGGGAATGCTGTACAGCATATCCGCCGAAAAATCGGGTGTATTGCTTATAAGAGCAATGGGCAGTGCGACAATGGTTATTACCATTAACAGACCCTGGACAAAGTCCGTCCAGGCGACTGCCGAAAATCCTCCGAAGAATGTGTAGGTAACGATTATGAGAGCGGAGAGGATAACTGCGGCCTTGCTGTATACCTCGTTGCTCGAATCCACGTTGAATACCACTTGGAAAAGCTTGCCTCCCGAAACGAAAGCGGATGTGGTGTACACAAGGAAGAACACGAAAATTACCACTGCGCAGACCATTCGCACCAGGGGACTGTCGGCTTTAAAACGGTTCTGAAGATACTGCGGGATCGTGATCGAGTCCCCGCAGACCTCGGTGAACCGCCGCAGGGGCTTTGCCACGAATATCCAGTTAAGTATAGTTCCCGCCGCAAGACCTATGGCTATCCAGTAGTTGCCAAGACCTGTGGCATACGCTGCTCCGGGCAGACCCATAAGCAGCCAGCCGCTCATATCCGACGCCTGTGCGGACATAGCTGTTACCCAGCTGCCGAGGCTGCGCCCTGCCAGAAAATAGTCGCTCATTTTCTTTGATTTGTTGGAAAAATAGAACCCGATACCCAGCATAAGCCCCAAATATATGACAAAGGCTATCAGCACGGGAATATCGGCATTTGCAAAAAATCCCATTTTTATCATCCTCCGTTTTTTAATTTGATAAACAGATACTTTATTATAACATATTTTATGGGATAATTTGTTAAATATTAGTAAATAAACGCTTTCGGAAACTATAATATCTTGACCGAAATGGCTGCTTTAAAATCAGCGCAAAAATAAAAAGCAAGAGGCAAATAATTTTTTGCCTCTTGCTTCCTGACATTATTATGTTCGCTTTATATTGCCGCTTCTATAAGTATTCTGCCTGTGTCCTCTTTGCGCAAGGCTATAACCGCCCCTCTGATAAAATATGCAATAGGGTCGCCTGCGGGGCTGCGGTGGAGGCAGATGACCTTTGTGCCTGGGATAAGTCCCATATCCATAAGGCGGCGGCGCATACTGTCGTCAATGTCCAGCCTTGTCACTTTTCCCTGCTGCCCCTCCCGCAGAGAGGACAGGGTGTATATATTATCCATTGGTGTATGTTCCTTTCGGTGGATTTTCCGGCAGGATCGGGAATGCCGTTTTCTGTGTCTGTGATCGGCGAGTCGGTATAAAATACGGTAAGCCGTGAAAAGCTTCCGGCTGCAAAAATATCCTGCCGTTATTATTATATGCGGGAGGTGAATGGGTGACAATTATTAAATTACTGTATCATAAACTGTAGATCTCTTTTCGGTCAAGCTCGACCTCTTCTGTAAATTTTTTGTGCAGGGGATCATCTTTATTTTTTATGAGCTGTTCTTCGGTGATAAGATCTATTTGCTTATTATCCTTTTCAAATGCTTCTCGCAAATCTTCATACAGCCCGAAAAATACAAGTCCCTTTAAATGGGGAGCTGATATTATAAGGTCAACATCGCTGTCCCCTTTGGCGTCACCTCTTGCATATGAGCCGAAAAGGCAGACCCTATCCACCTTGTAGCTTTCGGCTATGGGGCGCACTATTTCGGCGATCTCCTCAATTTTGTAAACGCTCATTCTGCATACCTCCTCGGCAGATAGGCACAGATCATATCGATATTATACATTTTTTTAATGCAAGGTCAGGAAATTTTATTTATGTAAAATGGGTTACTTCCCGGTATCTCCCTCGGGGAAAAACAGCTCATACTGCCGCAGGGCACGCTGCGCCGCCTGCTGCCGCAAATGCTTCGGGGAAATTATTTCTATGACAGGACCGAATGAAAGAAGCATTATCAGCAGCTCTGTCTCGTCATTTTTATCGTACCATATTCTGGCACGGCACAGTCCCGTTTCCGGGTCAAGTGCGCTTTCCTTTTCATAGGAGGCGAACTCCAGCATAAACCGCTCAAGACCGTTGCGCTCGGGCTTTATTTCCACTACTGCGGGAGTATCACAGCGGCGGCGGGAAAAATATTCATCGGCAGTGGGGAGGCTTTGGGCTGTTTCCTCTGTAAGCTCTGCGGAAACTATCCGACCTACGTTCATCACTATTCCGCTTCCGTTTTGTTTGACGGCGTGAATACGGAATTTATCGTTTTTTGCGGAGTATTCCACGGCTATGGGAACTATGGAGGCGGTAGCATCGCCGCCTTTTCCCGAAAGATATCGTACGATAATGTACTGGTGGTTTTCAAGGGCAGTCAGCAGCAGTCCGAAAATTTTCCTGTACCGGGGGTCTGCATAATTATCCCCGTCGGAAAAAATATCAAAGCGGCGGAAAAGCTTATCGTCATAGAGCGGTTGTATATCCTTTAAAAAATCCGACAACTCCGATATTTGCTCATCATCAAGAAAAAGTCCCATTTTAGGGTCGGAAAGCTTTGCCCGCAGCCAGCTTTTCTGTATAGCCGTGAGAAACTGCCTCGGCTTATGGCGGAGGACGGAAACAAATCCGCCACAGTCAGCTTTGAGCAATCTCCAGTCGGAGGGCTTATCGCCTTTGGGAATGAGCTTTTCGGGTATAAAAAGAGTGGAATCCTTAAAGGCGTGTTTTGCTATAAGCTCGGTTATTTTTTTCTCGGTCACAGGCTCGCCCTGCTCCGTCTGCAAAGAGAGAACTGCCTCGGCGGCCTTGTAATAGGCGCTGTTTATTTCGGTGAAAATATTCAAAAATTATCCCTCCTTTTCGGGAAAGCAGTCGGAGTACATCTTTTTCATTCGGACAATATCGCTGCGCAGTCTTTTTTCTGCATAATCTCCCAGTCCGCTTACGGAAACTATTCTGCCCGTGAAGCTTTTGAGCCAGCTCATCATTTCATTGGTATCGAAAAATTCCCCCGTGTAGGTGAAAAGATTTTCTCCTGTGCGCTCGACCCTGCCGCTGCGTTTTTCACGGTAAAGACGGTCAATGATATGTTTTTCCCGCTCTTCGTCCGCACGGAAAACTATCTTTACCCTGCCGCCCCAATCCCTGCTGCCGCCGAAGGAAACACCGAAGGCTTTGTCCTCATTTTTGGCAAGGTCACGAGCGGTTTCGTCAAATTCGGGGCATTCGCCCATATCCGAAACGGTTTTTATGTAATCGAGACGAAAGGAGCAAAAGCGTTTTCTGTCGGGAAGATACATTATCAGGTAACGTCTGCCCGTGCGGCAGGATACGTATATTTTAAGGGGTATTCCCCGAAATTCACAGCTGCCGCTTTTTCCGAAATTCGTTATCCTTATGAAGCGTTTACGGGAGATATTTTCCGTAAGGGCAAGCAGAATTTCATCTTCTAAGGTATGGACTATGTAGCTGTGTTTATTTAAAAAGATGTCGTTTTTTATTCCTGCCGCCCGCAGTATGCTGTTGCCCACAACGCCGAATTCGGAGGACTCGGAAAAGAATTTCACTGCATTTATAAGACCCGGGAATTTTTCAAAAAGTCCCGCAGGAGTATCGGGGGACAGAGCAAACAGGTCTTTTTTCCCTTTCCTGATCGATATATATATCCCCTCTGCGGCGTATTCCTTCAGCTTGTTCCTTACGGTCTGTTCATCGAAAAATTCGCCGTACCTGTCCAGCAGCTTTTCCGTGACCTCACGAACGCACAGCCCCTCGGGAAAGTCCGCTAAAATATCGGTTATCATAAAATGGAGCTTGATATCGTTATCGGTGAAGCTTTTGGAATAGTAGGCTTTATAAAGGGGATTTTCGTATATCCTGCCGCTGTCGAGAGTGATGGCTGCCTGCTTGCCGCGGGGGGTGTTCACATAGCGGAAAAAGCCGTCCAGCCAGCTTTCGGCACGGCGCTTTTCATCATCGTAGGTGCGGGAGCTTTTTCGGTTGAATTCGCTGCGGACTTTAAAGCCGTAGATGAAAAAATCACGCACATAATCTCTTGTTTTATCGAAATTTTTTATAAGCTCGGAAAAGCTGCCCATTTATGTTACTCCTTTCGGTAGAAATTAAGGAACTGTTTATTAAAGGTTTTCTCCACGCCGTAGGCGGGGAGAAAACCTCACCAAATCGCCATTTAACGAACGGCATATTTTTAGGAAATGCTTTAATCAGTGCTTCCTTAAATAATTAATAATGTTTGCTTGTCGGATATGAACTGCGGAATATATCAGAAAGTGATCTGCGTATCCAAGGGGGCGCAGATAAGGTCGTTCAATGAGCGGGCAAATTTTTCAAACAGTCCCGGTTCGGTTTTTATATAAAAGCTGCATTGGTGCTTCGGGCGGGCATTGTCATTAAGCTCCATTGTAATATCAAGGAGAATGTGTCCGCATTTGTCGCAGTTCATTTGCATTGAAAAGGCGGGAGTATTATTTCCTCCGAATGTGCCTACGGTAATTATGCCTTGCTTTTGATTTTCTGAAATAAATTTCAAAATGTATGTCCCGATCTCGGTTATAAGTTCGGGAGTTATGTAATAATCGGAGGATATTTTTATTGATTCGGAAACGGCGGTTATTTTGATTTCAAGCATATGTTCATCCTGCCATATCTTTTTAAAAATCAAATTATCCGTAAATATCCCGCCTTTCAAAATATTATCGCGGTAAAAAACTCCATTTATAATAATACCACAATCGTAAGCATAATTCAAGTATTTTTTTGACACGAACAATGTTCGCAGATTTTTTTATACGATAATGGGCATTTTTGGGGGTGTTCGCAGAATTTTTTAAATGAAAAATTTTCCGAGGGGGAGTATAATCATAATCACAGACAGCAAAGCTGATGTAAATACACATAAGAACATAATTGAAAGGAACGGTACATATGAACGTATCAATTTACGAGCACATAAAAAATAATATAAAAGACGGGCGGCTTCCCGAAAATTTTATTCTGCCGGAAAACTGCGAAAAAGAGTGCGTGAAATTTGCCTGCGGGGCAATGGACGGCATTATGATGTACAATTTCGGGGGGCAGGCTGAGGATAATGCCCACGACATTATTAAGGCTCTTTCGGGGGAGAATATTGAAAGCGCGGTCAAAGAGGCGCTCGGGACAAAGCAGGTGCTTTTTCTGTGCGACGCTTTGCAGCGGGAAATTGTAAAGGAAAAGAAATATAGCGCCAATGAGCTTTGTAAAATTGCCCTTGATCTTATAAAAAACTCCGATTCGGCAGAGGTCGTAAAAACAGGCTTTACGCTGCTTGAGCTGATCGGCACCGAGGCTGTGACCGAGGTCAGAGAGCTTCTGCGCATCTTCGGACTGTGCGATGAATTTACTCTTTGGTGCTGCTATATCCTGCGGCATTACAAGGACGGCAACGAGGAAATTTTCCGCCTGGCGCAAAGAGTAAACGGCTGGGGAAAGGTCTTTGCGGTAAAGGAATTTTTAGAGCCCGAAACTCCCGAAATACGCCGCTGGCTCTTGTGCAGCGGGTGCGAAAATGACATTCTCGGCAGTTATACGGCGGAGGCGGTATTTGTTAAAGGAGATGTTGCAAAACTCCTTGAAAGCCGTCTCCCCCATGAATTTGACGATGAGGAAGTTCACGGCCTAGCAGCGCTTGCCATGAGGCTTACCGACGAAGGACCAATGGCGGGTGTAAGCGCACTTGACGAACCGAAAAAGGTTCTGGAGAGTATGCGCAATGTGCTGGTGCAGCATATGGGAGATTATGAATTTATTGACAGCGCAATTGCCGCAATAGATTCCTATCAGTTTCCCGAATAGTATTAAAAATCCGATCGAAAAAGGTGATAGAAATGTATGTTATAAATGAGTATGATTTTCCCATAAAAATATGGGGCGAAAAAATGAACGAGGACAGCGGCTGCATGGAGCAGGCAAAGAATCTTTCCAGACTGCCCTTTGCCCACAAATGGGTGGCGCTTATGCCCGACAATCACAAGGGAAAGGGTATGCCAATCGGCGGCGTTATCGCCTGCGAGGGAGCGGTCATTCCCAATGCAGTGGGGGTGGATATAGGCTGCGGAATGGGATTCGTGCAGACAAATATACCCGTTAAAGCTCTGCGTGAGACCGACATGGGCAGCGGCAGCCTTTTGCAGATGATAATAGGGGACATTCTGCGGAATATTCCCACAGGCTTTTCCCGCCATGGCAAGGCGCAGGAATCCGTTGTGCTGGACAGGGCAAAAAATGAAATGGACAAATACGAAAATAACCCCGAGCTTATAAAAATAATAAGCGAAGGATATTTTCAGGTGGGCACGCTGGGAGGCGGCAATCATTTTATCGAGCTTCAGGAGGACGATGAGGGAATGTGCGGGATAATGCTTCATTCGGGCAGCCGCAATTTCGGATTCAATATCGGAAATTATTTCAACCAAAAGGCGGCGGAATTGAATGAAAAGTGGCACACGGCGGTCGCCCCCGAATGGCGTTTGTCCTTTCTGCCCGTGGATTCCGATGAAGGGCGGCAGTACCTTGACTGGATGAGACTGGCAATGGATTTTGCCTATGAAAACAGGGCGGCAATGCTTAAAAATGTAAAGGAAATTTTCGCTGCAAAGGTGGAAAAATACACGGAAATGACAGCGGAATTTTCGGGTGAGATAAACTGTCACCACAACTATGCTTCCCTTGAAAATCATTACGGCAAGGACGTATGGGTACACCGCAAGGGAGCGGTCAGCGCACGTGAGGGAGAAATGGGGATAATCCCCGGGTCAATGGGTTCGTACAGCTACATAACAAAGGGGCTGGGCAATCCCGAAAGCTTTATGTCCTCCTCTCACGGGGCGGGCAGGCTTTACTCACGGACGGCTGCGGTAAAGGAATTTCCCGTGGAAAAGGTGATCGTCGATCTGAAGGAGAGGGGCGTTATTCTGGGCAAGCACAAAAAGTCCGACGTTGCCGAGGAATCCCGCTTTGCTTACAAGGATATCGACAGTGTTATGGAAAATCAGCGTGATCTTACCGAGGCTGTAAAACGGCTGTTTACGGTGGGAGTAGTCAAGGGATGATTTTTTAAAGCTTCTTACAGCAAAAAAGTAGCCGAAACTTATCAGCAGGGGACTTTAAATCCCCGTTAAGGAAGCTTGTTAATCTCCCGGAAAGCGGCTGTTTACGGTAGGAGTGGTCAAGTGGTAATTTTTTAAAGCTTCTTACAGCAAAAAAGTAGCTGAAACTTATTAGCAGGGGACTGAAAATCCCCATTGAGGAAGCTTGTCGATTTTGGCTTAAAGCCGCTTACAGCAATTTTTATTCACCTGCCAGTGAAAATGCGGCTTGGAAATGCCATAAGGAATCAGTGTTTTTTACGGTACAGACAGCAAATCAAATTATGTATGTCGCAGGTTCGATTCCTGCCGGAGATATCCGTAGCTCAGTCGGTAGAGCAGCGAAAAAATGTATCGTGGGGAAAAATTCCTTGACCAGTTTACTTTGATAATATGTTTGTTTTACGATACAAACAGCAAACAATTATGACGTACAGGTTCGCAGGTTCGATTCCTGCCGAAGAAATTCGTAGCTCAGTGGAAGAGCATTATGAAAAAAGTATCGTGTTATCTATGAAAAAATTTAAGCTTTTAACGGCTCACACAGCAATGAAAAAAGATTTTACAAATCTCCAAAATTGGTTGCCTCTCGGTTCCGTTCGACTCGGAGCACGTAAGCGCTTGACGATTACGGCAGGAAAAATGTTTGCTCTGCAAACAATTATGAGCCGTGTTTTTATATAGACGCTTACAGCAAATTTATAGTTTGTTTAGGGTACAAATCAAGGGCGTCTTGCAAGCTTGCAGATATGAAAGGAGTGTTTTACAATGAATAAATTTCTTGAACTTTTGAAAAATAAGTCCGACGAGGGCTTCACCGAAAACGGCGGCAGGACCTTTGTCACCTCGGGCTCGGATTGCCTTGACCTGTTTTTTAAGGCAGGAGCAATGCGCAGCGCAGATGAGGAGCGTGTTTGCAGCGCCGTTACAAGGGCGTTTGCGGAAAACCCCGATAAGACCATGAGGATAATTTTCTTTGCCCGCGATGTGCGTGGGGGACTCGGAGAAAGGAGATTTTTCCGCACTGCCGTTAAATTTCTTGCAAATCATTCTCCCGAAAGCGTGGAGAAAAATATCCCCTTGTTCAGCGAATACGGCAGGTATGACGACCTGCTTGCCCTTATGGGAACAGCCTGCGAAAAAAGCGCTGTCGCTGCGATTAAAAAGCAGTTGGAAAGCGATATCCAAAATATGGAAAATAGCGAAGGCGTTTCCCTGCTTGGCAAATGGCTGCCTTCGGTGAACACGTCCTCAAAGGAGACCGTAGCCATGGCAAAGCGGCTATGCAAGGGGCTTGACATGAGCGAAAAGGCATACAGAAAAACGCTGTCCGCACTCCGCCGCTATATTGACATTACCGAAAACCGCCTGCGGACGCGGGACTATACCTTTGATTATTCAAAGCAGCCCTCGGGGGCAATGTTCAAATATCGGGCGGCATTTTCAAGGAACGACAGGGAGCGTTATCTTGCCTATCTTGAAAGCGTAAAAAAGGGAAAAGCAAAGCTTAACGCTTCGGTGCTGTATCCTTATGAGATTGTCCGTGCCGTGCTTCCGTTTTATTGGCAAAAAAAAGCTCTCACAAATGAGGAGCGCATGAGCCTTGACATTACCTGGGATACTATGCTGGCAGCAGGGGAGATGTCTGATGAAAATATGAACGCCCTTGCGGTAGTGGACGGCTCGGGTTCGATGTACTCGGGGTGCGGAAGCATTCGTCCCATTGACGCAGCCCTTTCCCTTGGAATATATTTTGCCGAAAAAAATAAGGGAGCTTTCGGGGGACATTTCATAACCTTTTCCCAAACGCCGAGGCTTGTAAAAATAAAGGGCAGCGACATTTCGGAAAAGGTAAGCTACTGCGCTTCCTTTAACGAGGCCGCCAACACAAACCTTGAGGCGGTGTTCATGCTTATCCTTTCCACAGCGCTGAACCACAGGCTGAAATCTAAGGAAATGCCCGGCAGGCTTTACATAATTTCCGACATGGAATTCGACAGCTGCATTATCGGAGGCAACAAAGAGCCTATGTTCATCACAATGAAAAAGCTTTATAATAAGCACGGCTACAGACTGCCCGAAATAGTTTTCTGGAATGTGAACAGCCGTTCGGAAAATGTTTCCGTAAAAATGTCCCAGACGGGAGCGGCGCTGGTAAGCGGCAGCTCGCCCGCAATTTTCAATATGGTAAAGTCGGAGAATATAAACCCCGAAAAGATCATGAATGATATAATCGAAAGTGAACGTTACAAGAACATCGTGGCATAAAATGCCGCATAAAAAGACAGTTAAAAAGCCGCCCGGCGGGAGAAAATTTTCTCCGTGACCGGGCGGCTTTCTTATAACAAAACAAGGAAGATTTTTATGAATATGACAGTCTTTCGATTGCTCGTGCAAGAGCCATGACCTCGGAGGAATTGTTAAAATAGGAGGGCGCAAACCGCACCCCTCCCTCGGGGAATGTGCCGTTTGCCATATGTGCAAGAGGCGAACAGTGCAGCCCTCCCCGTAGTGCAAAGCCCCTGTCGCTGAGATACTGGGCAGTCTCCTCGGGTGTAAATCCCTCGACGTTAAAAAGCACTATGGGTAGATAATCTGCCCCGGGTCTGCGGTAAATTTTTACACGGCTGTTTCCCGACAGGCTGTTTATCAGAACATTGCAAAGACAGTTTTCACGGCGGTGTATCCTGTCCATTCCAACTCTGTTTATAAAGTCCAGCCCTGCGCCTACGGAGGCTATCCCGGGGGTGTTTACCGTGCCGCTTTCAAGGCCGTCGGGCAGGAAAGGCGTTTGTTCCAGATCGGCAGAGGTGCTGCCTGTGCCGCCCTCCATAATGTGATAAATAGGGAATGTGCCGTCGGTAATAAGCAGACCTGTGCCGCATATGCCGAAAAGCCCCTTATGTCCCGGGGTGCACAGGATATTTATACCGTCTGCCGCCAGATCAATGGGGACAACACCGCAGCTTTGTGCGCCATCGCCTATAAAGCATATCCCGTACCGCCTGCAAATTTCCCCGATACGGGCAAATGGCATAAGCTGCCCCGTAACATTGCTGCCAAGAGTGCATATTACCGCCCTGGTATCGGGCGTTATAAGCTTTTCGATATTCTCCGCCGTTTCTTCATCATTTGCCGAGACCTCGGCAACGCTGTAAGAAACACCGTATTTTGACATCTCGTAAACAGGCCTTGCCACGGAGTTATGTTCCATATTCGTATGAATGATATGGACCTTCTCTCCCGCGGTGATAAAGGGCAGTAAAAAGCCCTTTAAGGCAAGGTTGATACTGTGGGTGCAATTGGACGTGAAAATTACATTTTCCGGGGACGCCCCGAAAAATTCCGCTGCCTTTTCCCTTACGCCGAAAACCGCCTCGGCAGCCCTAAGGGACATACTGTGTCCGCTGCGCCCGGGGTTACCCCCAAGGTGAATGGCGGCGTTTGCCACAGCCGGGAGAATTCCGGGCGGCTTTGGGTAACTGGTGGCAGCGTTGTCAAAATAAACCAAATCAAACTCCCCCTGCAAACGCTATGGGAAAACGTCTGCCAAGTTCATATTTTATTGACAGACATTT
This sequence comes from uncultured Ruminococcus sp., assembly GCA_947174365.1. Lineage (GTDB taxonomy): Bacteria > Bacillota > Clostridia > Oscillospirales > Ruminococcaceae > Huintestinicola. The sequence continues at coordinate 12,178 of CAMWIR010000091.1, forward strand.
TCCCTTAAATCGGAATTATACGTTCGGATATTTTTATCTTGCTTCGCTTATACTTTTGTAAGGTATCCCCGCTCTTTCCAGAATGCCTGTTATGGTCGGTGCGCTTGCCGCTGCGACTACCGAGAAGCCGCAGCCTCCCGAAAATCCCGCAGGAGTGCGCCTTACCTGAGCACGGATACCCTCTCTATTCAAAACAGCCTTTGCCTTATTGGCATATGTCACCGAGGCAAAGGCGACTATGTGCTGTTTCAATTTTATTCAGTTCCTTTCGGTAGTTTACCCCCGATTATTACAGGGGCATTATTAGTATATTCGCCGACCTGTTTTTAGGTGAATGACCGTGGAGATTTTTATTGCTGCAAATATTCGGGGAGTTGGTTTTTGTGTTCGCGGTTGGTTGGGTGGATTAAATGGTCCGGGGT